>CAZAZO010000047.1:0-7376 GCA_964489675.1 Candidatus Woesearchaeota archaeon
AAATATTTGAATATGGCTTTAGAATTATCAGAAAAATATAAGATTCCAACATCACCCCCTCCCGAGTATATTCTGGAATCTTATATTTTTCTGATAATTCTAAAGCCATATTCAAATATTTCCTAATGCTCCCCTCCGAAATTGTAAAAATTATTTTTCCACCACAACTACATTCCCCCTTAAGAGGCGACCGCCTATAACTTTTATTACAACTACTGCACCTAAACCTTTGTCTTCCAAACTTACGAAGATTTCCCCTAATGTCCCTAATAAAATGCCTCTCTATCATAAGACGAACAACATCCACGGTATCCACCGCACGAATTTTTTCAACCAACTCCATCTGCTTTTCCACCTTCTCTTTCATCGTCGGCAAAGTCTTATACGCACCATTAACATACCCATCATTAAAATTTTTTGTATCATGTGTAAACCCGATATTAATAAGAGGATCTTTATCCTCAGCCAATCTTGTCTTAACCGTTTCTATACTACATTCCCCAGAAGAAACCTCCCCTTCAGCTAGCCTATAAACCTCTAATGGATAATTGCTGCAAGTCTCAAAATTCAAAATCTGGTCATCAACCTCCCCAGCTTCTATTCTAGCATTCAAGACAAGTGGAGCATCCTGAGTTCCGCCCCTGTGTCCCGGCAAAAACTTACGAGAAAAATTAAGCAACACATCCATTAACATCATAACTGCCATCTCATCTCCATCACAATCTCTCCTAACTGCAGCATGCATAAACGGACTAGCAACGATACCTTGAATTTCAGAAAACCCAATGATTCTACCAATAACCCCCGCACAATTATGTGGAGCCATGCAAACTACATTCTGCCCAATTAAATCAGACTTGTCTTTCAAATCATAATATTTAGAGAGCCCATATAATCTCACCAATTCCTCATCAACAAAATTCGCGATATTAAAAAATACATCGTCCGCCTTCTCGTCATCCGTAGAAGAACACGCCGGCAAAATTACATCATGCGGCCTAAGTTCTAAAATTTGATCCTCAGAACTAAGCTCTACTCCATTAATATCCTCAAGATACCCAAGGTCCTTAAGCTTATTTATCCCAACACCTATCTCTTTTGGTTTAAAATGAGTTATGGGCACCTCCGTTCCGTCATATCTAATTGTTCCATCCTTATTAACAGATAAGTTAAATTTTGCACGCAATATCGCTTTAGATAAATGCTCAAAGTCATCCCCCTTGTTAGTCAAATCTCTAACCCCCTTAATTAACGACGGAATTTCATAGTCTTTATATTTCAATAAATCAATAGCTGACTCAAAATACTTCTTAATATCTACTTTACGACGAGAAAATCTGTTTTTAGCCTCGTGTTTTTTACATACAGAAGCAAAAGAATCATCACAGTCTCTACAATAATAAAATTTAGATGTTTTATTTCCACATTTCTCACATAAAGAATAAATTGTTTCATTTCCACATTTACATTTATAAACAGGCCAATTATATCTTACAAATCCAAAATTACATGCCTCCTGAGCACTTCTAAGTCGCCCCCCTTGCTCACCAACAGGAAAAAGCCCGTTGGGGCTTCCGGGCAGTCGACGCAACTTAGCCTTTTCTGGCCTTCCCATTCTAGCACCAATAAATGTTCCAGCCTTATCTTTAATTTCAAAACTACAAAGAGAATTTATTATTCCCAAAACCGAACTCTTATCCCCCTCAAAATTTATAATCTTTAAAACCTCATCTTTAAGTGCCACTCCAGGCTTGACACTTATGCCCAAATTTAAAAGCAATCCGTCGGTGTCTTTCTCAATTAAAACATTATCAAAACTAACCTCATGCTCAATTCCCAAAATCTCTAGTGCTCGCTTACCCTCTTTAAATTTTTCACGAACTTTCAAGTCCCAAGGTAAAACCACCCTTGACTTTCCACCTTCACCAAATTCGACAACGCCATTTTGCAACCAATCCATCAGCCAAAAAAAATCTTCAACAGATATTTGTGTCCAATAAAAAATAAATTTAGGATAAAGCGGAATGCCATGTTTTTCACTAATTTCAACAGCCCTTTTCAAATCAACGTCATTCCCAATAATATCCTTATACCCTTCCTCGCTAGAAGAGAATTTTTCTTTTAATTCAAGAGCCCACCACTCCTCAACATATCCAGCTCGTGGCAAATTAGCCCCCCTGTCGATCACATCCCCCAACGGAAAAAGCATGTCTCCTAAATATATTATCTCCTCAATTTTTCCATATAGCTTTTTAGCTTCCTTAAAACCATACAAGCGCCTAACCGAACCGTTCTCTAATTTCACAATTGGCCCATCAGTAGAATCACACGAGGTAACGATACAACCCTTAGTTGGCTTTTCTATTTTTAATTGTGTACCATTAGACAAAAAACCTCCGCTAATACCCATGGTGGCAGGGTGAACACTAACACCAGAAAAACCAGCAGTCCTACCTCTACCATACCTAAATCTAAACCCACCACTTCTACTAGGATGAGAATAAACGGGACGACCCGCAACCAAGTCATTAATATAAGTCGCACCAACCTCTGCGTCCCCCCTCTCTCTTCTTTCATGAATCTTCAAATACTCTTCTAAAAAATCCCAACCAGTACAAACCAATCCATTCTTTTTAGGGCTAGCCAAACGGTTTAATCCCTTCGCAGCTTTCTGCGCCAAACCTTCACTAAAAATCAAGCACATCCCCCCTCTAATAAAATTAGTACCGACCCTTTCTAAATCTCTATAGTTAGATACCTCTCTTTTTTCAGTTGGATCCCCCGCAATTTGAATAGGCAAATTTCTAGCTAAAAAATCCATTTCTTCTTCAGTTGGAAAATACTGCAAATTAGTAACCCTTTCGTGATAATCTCTATTTTCTACTCCATATCTCTTAATCTCTTCTTCAGTTGGATCATACTTGGCATACCCAAAATGCTCACGCAAATAATCAATTAACATCAAAACCAAGCAAGACGCAGTAGTTCCAGCAGAACGAATTGGCCCACTAAAATTAGCAATAAAATATTCCTCCCCACCCTTCGTTTTTCCAATCTCAATTCCTGTATAGCCCTCTATGGGCGAAGCCACAACCCCCAAAGTTAAATAAGCAAACCCAACCCTAATCCCACAATCGATTCCTTTCAGCCGATCCTCAAATTTCAAAAATTTATTCTCAGCAATTTCTCTAGCAACGACAAATGCAACCGTCGTATCTAATTTTCCATATTCTTCCTCCAATTCAATAATTCTTGAAGCTATTTTTTTAACAGGAATATCTGGATAAATAGTAGCAACTAAATTAACAGATTTCTCAGCCATATTAATCGCCAAAGGAATTTCAACTGAATCCACTGGATCCAAACCACGAGCTCGAGCCTTATTTGCAACAGCATAGCTCTCACGAACAGACTTGTCTAAATTTTCAAAATATTCCCCAAGGCGATTCTCATTTTCCATTCTTTGCCTCCATCCTTTCAATCTCCTCAACTATCTCATCCCAACTATATACTCTTTTAATATTCTCATGCTCAACATCTTGGTTCCATGGTGCATCAAGCAACAACACAAAAACACCCTTTAACGCAGAAGCCATCGCCCAATCCTTATTGTCTTCTATTAATAAATCTATATCATTATCAACACAAATTTCATCCTTAGAGGCCCCAGATTCCTCATCAAAATGATTTGTGAAAAATATATTTTGAAAAATATCTCCAAAGTGGCTCATTAACCATTCCTTGGTAAAATCAACGACCTTTGAATGCCTAGATGTTATTATAAAAAGCGTATGCCTTCTGGAAAGAAAATTAATTTTCTTCTTAATATCACCTGTCGGCTTAGCCAACTTAAAATAGTCACTATCATAAAATTTTGCAACTTTTTCAATCGCCTCCTCCCTAGTTCCGCCCCATGTTCCCCATAAGTTAAACGTCTTAAAATCCTTCCTCTCTATAATAGTATCATAATTATCATTATGAAAACTTCTAAGTGCCAAATTTAAATCTATCAACACATCATCAATGTCTATACCAATCCTCATTTCCCAACCTCCTCAGCCTCACCATCTTTCTCACAAACAACCACATCTCCCTCCTCCCTGCAGCTAACCCCATCCACATCCCCACTTTCATCCTCGCTAAAATCTAAAATTTTTATTTCCCTTGTCTTTAAATTAAAAATTGGCACCTTACATGGGTCTGGGTTATTCCCAACCTTCTCTTCAAACGGCGTAATTGATTGCCAACAAGACCCCGATATTAACAACACATTATTCATACTAGAAACCTCTGCTCTATGCTGGTCCCCCGTAAATAAAATATCTGGGATCTCATTTATAACCAAGCCATCATCCTCACAAGGGATATAATCAGCCAATCCATGAAGTGGTGCTAAATGCCTTCTTTTAAGCATCTCTTGGACAACTCTCGTCGGAGCATCATGCTTATGTTTTGCTCTAATTTCTGAAAGCTCATTAATAAAATAATTTATACTAGCACCATGATACATCAAAACCTTAAGGCCGCTCTCTACATCCACAAGAGAGGGGTTTGGAACCAAATGCAAATTACTCATTTTGTGCAATCCAGGAGCAAACTTTCTATCAACTATCGGTTGAGGCTCACCAACCCAAACCGCATCATGCTGCCCAGGACACATAATAATTTGAATATCATTTCTAATCAGACTCAATAACTCTTCCAACTTCTTATACTGCTCAACTGTTGTCTTAATGTTGAGATATTTTTCTTGGCCAGGGGCATGATTTACCCCGTCCACCGCATCCCCCGCTATAAACAAATATTTTATTTTACTAGCCAATTTCTTTTGTGAGTCACTCCCTCGCTTCCCATTTAACCAATCAATAAATTTTACAAACCTATCTTCCAAAAACATCGTACTTCCAACATGCATATCACTAATAAATGCAACTAAATTATCACTCTCAATATATTTCCTCTTATCAAGGCCACACCCCGGATAAAAAATTTCATTAGCAAACAAAATATCTCCACCGCCACTAACATTTATCGCAATAATATCATCAGGTAAAATCGACTTACCAATATCAAAAAGAGATTCCCTAGAATTATTAATTAATACCTTAGCCGAACCCGTTAAATCCTCAACTTCCAAAAGAATATTATTGTTCTTAGTTGTTTTTTTATCCAAAACAGCAACAATAACCGTATAACTACCCGCTGCCCTTCCAATCTTCCTAATGGAAGTCAAATTCTCAAAACCCTTATTTTCCAGCATCGGTTTTATCTTATCATACCTACTCTTAAAATGGCGAATAAAGTCACCAACAGCAATCTTTCTTTTGATGAATGCAGGAGCAGACAAAACCCTAATGCCACTATCCCCCTTGTCACTCTCCCGGCTATCACAAGAAGAAATATTTTTCTCACTCACGCCCTCAGCCCCCATTCCAATCTTCTCAAAAACACATCCGGAAAAGGAACTCCCCCTTAACTTCATCAAAGACGCCTTAATGCCATTCACATTCTCATCAAAAACGGCTCTATTTAAAATCCCACCCTTAATTCCCGACTCAGCAATGGCCCTTATCAAAACCACACCCTCCTCTTCGCTTAGCTCACCAAGAAGATCTCTAACTTCTTTGTCTAACAAAATGCCATGCTCCATGCACTCTTTTAACAAATTATTCACCATATCGTCTAAAAACGAAGCACTACAGATGATCGCACCTTGGCCTCAGTAATTTTATTTTATACAACAAAAAACCATTCAAACTTTATAAGGATTTCGTATAAAATTAACAAAACAAAAAAACAAAAAAACGACAGCTACAAAAAAACTAACCCACCTAACTAGCCGTCGCCTGAGTTGCACCGAAGATTATATTACCCTGACATGTTCCAGCCACTCCCCGAGGTACATATATTCTCCAGTAAGTTTGATTATAAGCATCATTAACAACGTCATTTTGCCTATGTTCTAAATTAAATTCTTTAATAACCGAGCTGCTTGTAAGATTGGTATAAGCCGCTTCAAATTCTGTTAAAGTCAAGTCGCCCGCAGTAGCACTCGATAAGTTATACTTTTCATACATGATATCAATTGTACCAATACTTCCTAATGAACAATTCATAGCATATCCGTCCCCTTCAGATTGCGCATATCCTTCCAGCGACAAGTTAATTTCAACATTTCCATAATTGGTTACGTTAGTTATATTCTCATCAGATACAAACGTCGCGTTAACAGTTCCATAATTAATAGTATCTGGAAGACCAAGTGCTAATAGTTCTGAAATTGTTATGGCATCACTACCACTATCTTGCCAGTTATATGTATCATTAACAGTTACAGTACAGTTCCAGTCCTCTGGATTTGCATAATATTCAACTTCATATGTACAATTAGCAAGAACAGTATAAGCATCATCTGCATGACCTTGCCAAGTAACAAAACTATCATTAACCTCACAAGAAGCATTTGTATAATGATAATTATTATCATCGCTATCTCCAAATGTCGAAGATGTAGTTCCAAAAAATTCTGCTTCAATATTAGTAATATCTGCATCTCCGTTGAAATCTCTTACTCTTGCAACACAAGATAAAGTTTTGGTAGCAGCAGGTGTCAAGGAGAAAGATGCCGCATCTTCTTCAACACTAACATTCAAAACTTCAGGATAAACTCCTCCAACATCTAAAAAAGTTTGAACAGTCACATTAGGAGATCCAATCCCTGCACTAACTGGATATGTTAATACACTAACCATTAAAAATGCCAAAAGAACCGCAGAGGATAACGCCATTAATCCCAAACCAACTTTACTCTTAAGCATCTTTAATTAACCTCCACATAGACATAATATGCAGTTGCTCCACTAAAACCTTCCGCACCGTTTTCAGGAACAAGCATTTGAAAGTCATAATCATTTTCATCAAAACCATCAGACTGGTCTTCTATAATTGAACTATAGACAATATTGCTACCATCATCCAAAACCATTTCCTCAAATGTAGAATCCTGGCTAGAATTGTCAACATATGTATTTAGTGTTAGACAAAGAAAACGAGCTAATAGATTCAATTGACACAATAATGTTTTATTCTAAAAATGAAGAAGAAATTGATATAATAATAGATAGGCCTGAACCTTATTCAAATACACAAATACAAAGCCTTGGAAACTATGACCTAATTCTAGACACTGACACAATAAAAACACCTGGAGAGTATATAATTAATGCTACATTCTACACCTTAGAAGAACCAATAAGTATTTTGAAAAATTTCTCTGTAGGCCTACTAGATTTTGAAGTACCAGAATCAGCCGCAAAAGACGAAAAAATTGAAATTGAAATAAAAATAACTTCTTCTATTGAAGAAATCAATTATGT
>CAZAZO010000048.1:0-7339 GCA_964489675.1 Candidatus Woesearchaeota archaeon
GTGAGGCAGAGTGGGATCCTGAGGAAACTATTATAATTAGATCCAATGTGACAGATAGCGGAGAATCAATAGGCTCAGTAATAATTAGTTATGGGTACAATGGGTCCTTGGATAACTATTCGATGGAATTAGTTAATGGACTTTATGAATATAACTTAACGTTCTCTAGTAATGAATCTAATTATACATTTTATATTTGGGCAAATGACTCAGCTGGCAACTCAGTTCAATCTTCTAATTATTCCTTGCCATCATATTGGGATTGTACATGGAACTTTACAGAGTCGAGTCTTGGAGAAATATCTGGATGGGATGAAAACAAGTGGGTACAGAATTTAACAATTCAGAATACAGGAGACTCTAATCATTCAAATGGCTGTAGTCTTGGTTTCACGTTGGATCACAACCTAGAGGCAGGAGATATTTATTTTAATGATTGGGCGTTTAATTCAATATATACAACATATCAAACAGCGTTTATTTCTCCGGGGGAACATATTAATGTGACAATAAATGCCTCATTTGGACTCGTTAGGAGAGAGCAGTCTGTTGTAATATCGGCAGAAGACCCATATTTAAAGTCAGAAGATACATCGCAAAATATATCCATGGTTTTAATTTCTAGTACGGGGGGCCCATACTTATATCAAAGAATAGATAGTGCTCCATCAACGGTTTATTTAACAGAGAATGATTTTAATTTGAGTTCGTATATTAGGAACGTAATGGGGAATGGTACATCTTCTAATAATGCGTATAATGTTACATTTAATTGGTCGCTTCCATCTGGGTTTAGCGTTGTGTCTGGAAATTTGACAAATGAATATCCATTGTTAGATAATGATAGCACACAAGAAAGTGATATATCTTTGGGTTTTTCAGACTTAGCATCATCAACCCCCGGGATAAAAACATTTTCAGTTCAGTCTTCTGGCCTGAATATAAGTGGCCTGAATATAACGAATGCAGAGGGAGATACTACGTTTAATTATAGTGTTAATATAACATTTCAGTGTTATAATGAGTCTGATGGGGTATGTGTAGCCGCATGTGGATATACTCAGGATTCTGACTGTGAACCAGAAGTAGTTACTATTGACAGTGGTACAGCCACGACTTCCAGCGGCGGTGGCGGTGGCGGCACTAGTGGAAGTGATAAGTTTTCTAGGAGTGAGGGTAACTTTGAACTTTTAAACGGAGAAGAAAATGAGTTTTATTTCACAATTGAAAATACTAATGATAGGAAAAAGGAAGTTGTTGAAGTAGTTGTTAAGGGCGACAACGCTGAGTACGTTGATGTCGTTAAAGGAGAGGGTAAGTTTTTAAGTCCTGGAGAAAAGATAAATATTACACTAAAGATAAACGCTCCAGCTTATTTTACTTCTGGAAAACACTTACTTCAATTCGATGTATTGTTAGAAGACAGCCTTGGGACAAGTGAGACAATAAGTAAATTTATGACATTATATATTTTGGATGTTTCAAGGGCTGAGGCGGATTCTATATTGCTTGAGGCTCGTGAATACATTGACTGGATGGAAAACAATAGTTTGGAAATGGACGCAGTTAGTGGATATTTTTCTTCAATGAATACTGATTATTCTAATATGCAGTTTAGTGATTTGAAGGCAGGCTTTGAGAAATTAGAAGAAATTGTTTTATCAGCTGAGGAGTTTATCGACGTCAATTCTAGCCTTTTAGAGCAAATAAATCACGCAAAAGAATTTAATATTGATGTTTTTGAGACTAAAAAATTATGGCTTTTAGCGAATGTGATATTTAATAGAGGCGACTACGTCCTTGCAAAGCAAAGAATTAATGAAGCTCAAAGTATGTATGCGTTTGAAACTAAGGGTGAGTTTAATGCTTGGTATTATGCTAGAAAAAACCCAGTTCAAGCAGTTTCAGCCTTGGCTCTTCTTTTGGGGGTTGGCCTACTCGGTGGCTTTATGAGTCGGAAGATGTATTTGAAGAGAAAGATTAAGTTGTTGAAAAAGGAAGAAAAGCTTTTACTCCAATTAATGGAATTAATCCAAGGCTACACATTCAAAGACAACAGGATGTCGATGGGAGAATATTATGAGGCGATGAATCAGTATGAGCATAAGCTATCGACGACGATTAGAGACAGGATTAGAACGGAGGGTGTTTTAGCTAGCTTGAATAACTTAAGAAACAAAAAAGAAGCATTGTCGGTTGAGAAGAAAAGATTGACAGATATGATGAAGGAGCTTCAAGATTCTTATTTAAATAAGGCGGAAATTGAGACGAAGGTTTATGAAAATATGTTAAAGACTTATGCTAAAAGATTGGTTGAGGTTCAAGAGGAAATGGTTTATCTGGAAACAAGGAAGATGTTGAAGAAGGAGAAGATTTAAAGAACAATAGTCTTAAAATCTCATTTTTCATTTATTTATTATGAAAGATTTTAAAAAAAATTTGAATTTTAGCATAATCAATATAGATAAGCCAGCGGGGCCAACCAGTTTTTCTGTTAGTAATTATTTGAAGAAGGAATTGGGCCTTAGTAAAACATCTCATATGGGAACATTGGATCCTAAGGTGAGCGGCGTTCTTCCAATAACCTTGGGCAGAGCTTGTAGGCTTGCCCAGTTTATAATTTCACATGATAAAACATATGTTGGAATACTGCATACACACAAAGAACAGAATCTAAAAGATCTTCAAAAATTAATTAGTGAGAATTTTGTTGGGGAGATAACTCAGACTCCACCTCATAAAAGTGCTGTTAAGCGTGCTCCTAGAAAAAGGAGGGTGTTTTATTTTAATTTGATTGAAGCTAGTGATGACAATAAAGATTTTTTATTTGAGACAAAAGTTGAGGGAGGGACTTATATTAGAAAAATATGTTCAGACGTGGGAGAAATGGTTGGTGGTGCTCATATGGATGAACTTAGAAGAACTCAGGCGGGAGAATTTGACGAGAAAACAGTAATAAAACTTGATGAGTTTGATAGAGTTAAGAATAATCCTGAAGAGTTAAAAAAATATTTGATTCCTGCAGAAAAGATAATTAAAAATATTTTGCCCAGGGTGGAATTAAAAGATATTCAGCCAAGACAGCTACTTACGGGCAAGCCTCTTTTGAATAGGGATTTTGGTAAAGTAAAACATGGGTTTAAAGAGGGGGAATTTTTTGTTGTGACGATAAAAGATAAGTTTATTGGAGTATATAAAAAAGTAATGGATAAAAATATTTTTGCTAAGCCAGAATTTGTTTATAATTAGTTATCGACCGTAATTGCTGGGGTTGGGACCACCAAATCTACTGGACCTTCTGCTTCTGTTAGAGAAATCTAGGCTTAAGTTAAAACTAGATCCCCCACCAAGAAGGTGTGTTAGAATATTGCCCTCTCTTCGACCAAAACTTAATCCTCTGTTGCCTAACCTAAAATAAGTACTTGTGCTGTCTTTTCTACTGCGGTGGGTAAGGCTAGCGTCAGTTTCACCATCAGAATCTTTATGGGCTCGAAAGTCGGTATGTGAACTTCCATTATATCCAGTTGTAGCACATCCAGTTAGCGTAGCTGCAGCCAATATTGGTGCAACTATATAAGGTGCAACTTTCGCAGCATAATTTGTTTTTGAATTTTTCATTTTATTTTTGATCCTCCGGGTCGAATGCTAGAACTCCAGTTCGCTTTCCAAATGTTCCAACTTGATCTGCTACATCTCGTGAATATAAAACAACAAGTCTTTTGCCTGCTGCGGGTGCAGTAGTTTCGCCAAGTACAATTGATTCAAATTCATTATAGGTTTCAGCGCATTTTCTATTGGCCCCAGTATCTTCAACTGCCCCAATGGCTCTAATTTGAATATTCCTAGTAAGAGAATTTCCACTAATAAATCCATTTTCGTCTAGTTTGTATTCGATTCCTCTAACTGTAGTATATTTCTTTCCAAGATGTGGCTTTAGGTCTGTTGCATCATATCCGTGTATATTTCTCATATTTTATTTATGTGTTGATACTTTATAAGTCTTTCGGTTTGTTGTCATTAGTACGTAGTAAACTGGATTTAATGATTTAGTTTGCAGATCCCCCACTCCATCCCAACAATCTTTAAATATGCAAAATCCTCAAAGATAACATGGCAGAAGAGGAAGAATCTTTGAATCAACCGGCGATAAAGCAAGATGAATTTATTATGGAGGCCAAGGAGTTTTTTGAGGCTAACAAGAAGTCTATTGGTGAAGTTGTGAAGCAAGGTGAGAAAATAGTTTATATTAATTTTGAAGACATTTCGGCTCATAGTCCGGAGATATCAGAAATGATAATAGAGAGGCCAGAGGAAGCAATTCAGTTGCTAGAATTAGCGCTTCAGGAGCTTGAATGGGCGCCAAATAACCCGAAAGTAAGGCTAAATACGCTTTCAGCTACTCAAGAGCTTCTAATTAGAAATATTAGGGCTAAACACTTGGCAAAGATGATTACGGTTGAAGGAATAGTAAGGCAAGCTGGAGAGGTTAGGCCAAAGGTTACTAGCGCGAAGTTTGAATGTCCTAGTTGTGGGACGATAATTTCGCTTTTGCAAATTGATAAAAAGTTTAAGGAGCCTACAAGGTGTTCTTGCGGTAGAAGGGGTGGATTTAAGGAAATAAGTAAAGAGATGGTTGATGCTCAGGTATTGGTGGTTGAGGAAGCTAGTGATAATTTAAGCGGGGGGGAACAGCCAAAAAGAATTAATATTTTCTTACAGGAAGATTTGGTGGATCCAAGCATGGAGATTAGAACAACCCCAGGTAGTAGAGTAAAAATTATTGGGGTATTAAAAGAAATTGCATTGTCTTCTGCTAGTGGGGGGAAATTAACTAGATTTGATATAGCAATTGAAGCGAATAGTATAATTCCGTTGGATGAGAGCTTTGAAGATGTTGATATTAGTGAAGAGGATGAGAGAGAAATTAGAGAGCTAGCAAAGGATCCGGAGATTATTAAGAAAATGGTAAAAAGTATTGCTCCTTCAATTTGGGGACATGATCAAGTAAAGAAGGCTTTGGCATTTCAGTTGTTTGGTGGGGTTAAAAAACAGCGAAGTGATGGGACGGCCATGAGGGGGGATATTCATGTTCTTCTTGTGGGGGATCCTGGTGTTGCAAAGTCAGTTATGCTTAGTTTTATTTCTCAAATTGCGCCTAAAGCTAGGTATGTTTCTGGTAAGTCGGCTACTGGGGCTGGCCTTACTGCTACTGTTGTAAAAGATGAATTGTTAAAGGGGTGGGGCTTAGAGGCCGGTGCTATGGTTTTGGCGAATAAGGGACTAGTTGCAATTGATGAGTTTGATAAGATGGATGATGAGGACAGGTCGACAATGCATGAGGCGATGGAGCAGCAAACGGTGACGATTTCTAAGGCGACAGTTCAAGCAACCCTAAGAGCACAAACCTCAGTTTTAGCTGCTGCTAATCCAAAATATGGGAGGTTTGATCCAACTCAGCCAATTCCAAAGCAGGTTAATTTAGTTCCAAGTCTTCTGTCCCGTTTTGATGCAATTTTTATTATGAGAGATATCCCAAGTAAAGAAAGAGATACGTCAATTGCACTTCATGTTCTTCGTGAGCATCAACAAGAGGTTAGTCATGATGTAATCGATAAGGACTTGTTAAAAAAATATATTTCATATTCAAAACAAAAGGTGAACCCAATTTTAACTGATGAAGCCATAGAAGAAATGAAAAGTTTTTATGTAACTTTAAGAAATCAGGCGCAATCAGGGGACGCTGCTGTAAAGCCAATTCCGATAGGGGCTAGACAATTAGAGGCATTGGTTAGATTGTCGGAAGCTCATGCAAGAATTAAGCTTAATAAAACAGTTACAAAAGAAGATGCAAAAGCCGCAATAGAACTAGTGAGAGCATATCTTTTGGAGGTGGGGTATGATGAGGAAACAAAGACAATTGATATTGATAGGATTAGTGGGACTTCGGCGTCTAAAAGAAGTAAGATTGTAACGGTTAGGGAAGTAATTGAGGGTCTGGCAAAAAAAGTGGGTAAGCTTGTTCCTGAAGAAGAAATTGAAAAGGCATTAGAGGACAAAATTTCTAAGGCTGACTTAGAAGAGGCGATACAAAAACTTTTGAAATCGGGCGACTTATTTAGACCGAAGAGAGGATACTTGCAGTTGATGTGATGTGTTGATTGATTGAGAAAAGATCTTTTTAGAAGAGAAAACCAAAATAATTTTTTTATCTAATCAACTCTTTGTCGAAGCGCTTCTTTTTTTCTGTTAGAAAGAAAAAAATCTCTAAAATTTGTTTCATTTTGAACTTCGGTGTTTTCTAGATATGCGCTTGCTAGGTTTACAAAAGAAGCGGTGTCAAGTGTTCCAAAATTCATATGAGGAGCACCAACATAAAGATCTGTACATTTATGCTCTTCTGTTTTAAATCCAAGATATCCAGATTCAGAAGAAAAGTTCTTTTCTATTGTTGTAGCTAAATAAACAGATTCTTTTGGTATAAAATAAATTTCTCTTCTAACAGTGTGTGAATGTCCGCTGTGAGGAGTTGTTGTGTCCCAGTTGCTGCTTTCAATAATATTGTTTGTTCCCAAAATGATACCCTTTTCAGGATAGAAAACATTCATGCTCTCATCTTCTTCTCTTAGGATTTCAGATCCTGGTGCCCATTTTAGCAAGGCCATTAATGGATTATTCGAACTTCCGTTCCTATATGCTTTATCCATTTCTGGCTGAGGCAAATCACCAGATATAACGTTTCGTATAAGATGAGTAGGGGTACCAGATACATTAGGAGATTCAATGCTATAATTTCCTAAGTATATTGGTGAGGATAATCTATCAATATCTGAGCTAAAAAATGAAAGTGCAGCCTTTAGCTCTTTTATTCTATTCTCTGAAATTAAATCAAATAATTTTTCTCTAGATTCCATACTTTTTGTTGCTGTTTTCAGCTTTTAAGGATTGTTGTAATGTAGTATATAGAAATTTCCACTCGGTGTTATCACAATTTTAATTTTTTTAGATTTATAAAAATCACGGATTTCTTCTTAAGAGGTCCTTGGTTTGTTTAATTCCTAATCCTTGAATATCTATTGGATCAGAAACAAGAATTGTTGATTTTTTTCTTTCTGTATCATAAGTGGCTTTTGTTAATTTGGCAGGCTTTGTTTTCCATTCTTTAGACTGCCCTAAGAGTCTTTCAAGTTTATTTTCTGGGTGTACCCATGCATCTTTAAATTCTTCATGAGGAAACCAACCATATCCTTCAGTGAGATAATCCCCTTCTTGGTTTTGTATTAAATACCCATTTATTTTCATAAGTTTTAGCAGTATGACATGCTCCGAGAGGTAAATCTCC
>CAZAZO010000049.1:0-7179 GCA_964489675.1 Candidatus Woesearchaeota archaeon
CATATAGACATTAGAGAAACATTGAGGCATTCTGGGGAGGCGGATCAAAAAACGAGGGCGCATTTAGAAGAGGAGTTGGCGGATATTCCATGGAGTCCTAAGGAAGAGGGGGGTGTGGAAGTTAATTATGGGGAGATAAAAAAAGATTCGGGGGAGGGGGAGAAAAATCATTATACAAATGATAAGGAGCTCTCAAAAGAAGCATATAGTGGAATAAATCCATATGAGCATTCAGAGAATTTTTATGATGTGCTAGATGATAGAGGTGATGAAAATAAGGTTGGTGAAATTAGAGGGAAGAGGCATTCAGAGTTGGAAATTCCTGGACTTTCTGAGAGGGCAAAAATAAAGGGTAGTGATTTTATGGAAAAACATGATAAGGATGATTACGAATAACTTTAAATAATATAATTACGATACTTTATCGAGGTGCAAATGGTCGAATATCCAACAAATTTTGAATCGATATATACAGGTGGTTTTTCAAGTTTAGATCCAGGGTCGTCTGAGTATTTTATTGGAGATATAAATGGAAAGAGAATGAATGCAGATTATCTGGGTTTTCCTGGTTCTCCTGGGACTGCTAATCAGCTAGGGGAATTAGCTAATGCTGCAAAACAAGGAGTCGGTGTCTTTGAGGTAACGGCATTAATGGCAGATACAGCCGAAACAATTCCTAAGCAACATTTTAAGGAAATGAGGGCTTTGATGAGACTTTCGGGAATAAAACCGAGCATGCATGGACCCTTGATAGATCCTTCTGGATTTGGAGAAAAGGGTTGGGAAAAAGAAGAAGGGAGGGCCAATAATGAAAGAAGAATGTTTAAGGCCCTAGCAGATGCTCATGAGCTTGATCCTAATGGAAATGTGCCTGTTGTTTTTCACGCAGGAAATGGTGCTCCTGGGAAAATATTCCATCCAGGGGATCCAAAAAAAGGAGAGGAAAGATTTATTCTTCAAAAAGGTGTGGCCATAAATAGAGAAACAGGAGAAATGGCTCCTCTTGAAAGAGAATTTAAATTTAGGCCAGAGGATCCAGAGAAGCTAGATAAAGAAGGTACTTTGTTTGCAGCAGAAAAGCAGATTGGGTCTGCGAATAGAGATATTTGGGATAATGAATTGATTAAGATATCTGAGTTTGCAAAGAGTGCACAAGAGGTAATAGGGACATCTCCTAATTATTTAAGAGAATATAAGGATGCTGTGGTACATAAAGAAAATGGAAAAATACATTTTATAGATCCGAATAATGGAAAGGTTGTGGGAGGTATTAACTCGATTGAGGAGCAAGATGCGTATAACCGTCTTCAGCGGGCAGATCAGTTTTTGGAAAATGCGCAAATGGCATTTAATACATCTTTTAATAAGGCGTACAAATATGGAACGGAAGATCAAAAAAAACAATTAAAAAAATTGGCGAAAGGTTATGAGAAAGACTTCGTAAAAATGGAGGGCTATGTGCAAGACAAGTCTGGAGAACTTATTGGAAAGGCACCACCGTCTCTTATGGCTCCAATACAAAAGCAACAGATGATAGATAAATATTCTTTGCAATTACAAGATATTACTAATCCAGAAAAGGGATTAACTCCGAAAATTTTTCAAGAAGCAGAAGAATTTGCTATTGATAATGCTTCAAAAACATTTTCTAATCTTGCAGCGCAGGCCTATAATGAATGGGGTGAGAATTCCCCAATAATTGCTGTTGAGAATTTAATGCCGGGGATGGCATTTTCTAGGACAAAGGAATTAAAGCAATTAATAGAAAAATCTAGAAATGAGTTTGCTAAAAAAATTGAAGACAAGGTTGGTAAAAAAAGGGCTGCTCAAATTGCTGAAAAACAAATTGGGGTGACTTGGGATTTAGGACATTTAAATTTGCTGAGGAAAACAGGGTTTGAGGAAAAAGATCTTATTAAAGAAACTGAAAAGATAGCGCCGATGGTAAAACATGTTCATTTAACAGACAATTTTGGTCATGCGGATACGCATCTTCCGGTTGGTATGGGAAATGTTCCGATAAAAGAGCATCTGGAGGCGCTTGAAAAGAAGGGGGATCTTGAGGGAGTTAGAAAGATAGTTGAGGCTGGGAATTTTGTTAAAGATTTTAAAAGTTCTCCACATCCTATGACTCTTCAAGCGTTTGGTTCTTCTGCTTATGGGATGAAGGCGGGTCCTTATTGGAATCAGGCAGTTGGTATGCAGGGTGCTTATTTTGGTGGGTACGGAACAGTGAATCCACAGATACATCATTCAATTTATGGTGCGGGACTTACAACTCTTCCAATGGAATTAGGTGGGAATATCCCGGGCGGGGCGTCTAGATTTAGCGGGAACCAAATGGCGTGAGACACAACAACATTTATAAAATACTATTACTTCGAGAAAACAACAAAGATAGCACTAGGGACATAAGGGCTCTTTTATCTATCTATAAAAGTTAAAAAAATGGTGACAAAAAAGAAAAAGAAGGTTTCTAAGAAAAAAACCAAGAAAAAAACGACGAAAAAAAAGATCAAGGTTAAAGAGCTTCCAGATTTTAGAGATTTTGTGAATGATTCGTTGGACACAAAAGAAGTTAATACATTAAAGCTGGCAAGCGAAAGAGAAATAGCAATGGACTTTGCATCAAAAATGTATAGGGAGTTTGATAGAATGATCAAGTCGGTTGTTTTATTTGGCTCATCTGCGAAACATGTGGCAATGCCAGATTCAGATATAGATATTATTGTTATAATAGATGATGTTGAAATAGCATGGGATGAAGAACTTATTGCTCATTATAGAGAAGAGTTGGCTAGAATTGTAAAATCAAATCCATATAAAAAAGCGCTTCATATTAATACAGTAAAGCTTTCGACTTGGTGGAATGACTTAATGAGGGGGGACCCGGTTGTTTTAAATGTTATAAGGTTTGGAGATCCGTTAATTGATTATGGTGGATTTTTTACTCCATTAAAAGTTTTATTGGCACAGGGGAAAATTGGAGCGACTCCAGAGGCGGTATATAATTTAATACAAAGATCGCCAGCGCATTACTTGAGGGCAAGAAGGTCAATGTTGGATGTGGTGGATGGTTTATACTGGGCTATGGTGGATGCGGCTCATGCGGCTTTGATTGCGGCAAATGTTATGCCGGCCTCACCTGAGCATATTGATGATGTTTTAAGTGAGGTGTTCGTTAAAAATAAGGTACTAAGTAAAAGGGCAGTGGAAGATTATGAAGAAATTCATAAATTAGCAAAAGATATTATTCATGGTAAAAGAGTTCATATAGAAGGTAAAAAGTTAGATGAGCTTTTAGTAAAGACTGATAATTTTCTTAGGGTTATGAATAAGTTGGTTGAGGATTTATTGGCTTCTAAAAAGGAAGAGTAAAGAATTAGCCCCGTTGTGTCAGTATCTCATGCGTATTTCTTGCCAGGCTTAGGGCAACTTCTTTTTTCTTTTCTTTGTTATCGAATAAGTTATTTATATGCGCTATTGCTTTTTCTGGGTCATAGTGAGGTTCCATCTCTCCAGATTCATCATTCTTTTTTAGAGTGGTAAAGTTATTAGCTATATATTCTCTTGATCGATTTGCATATTCTGTTTGAGCGACTCTCTTTATTGCATCTTTAGATCTTTCATTAACTAAAAATATATTTAGAAAGTTTGTAGGATCTGATGTAATAACTGCTTGTTTCATTTGTGTGGCATCATCTGATTCAATTGCATTATAGATTCCTTCAAGTGGTTTACTGTCTTCTGAATATGGAGCAATAAATTTAACTAATGCGATTGGTGAGCCTGCCAGTAGTTCAACTAGTTTTCCAAATTCATTTGTAGCTTTTTCTTCTATTTTGCTATTAACCCTTGGTTCATAAGCCCTCTGCGTTTCTTCTCGTGCTATTTCTGAATTTTCAAGAGTTCTTGCTTCTCTCATTGCATTAAATGTATCTGGGTTTATGTCTCCAGCATAGCTTACCATTTCATAAAGATTCTTGGAATAGTCAATTAAGCTCTTGCCTTCTGAAGCTTTTTTATTTTTTTCTAATAATTCAACTCCTCTTAAAATTTCTAATATTTTTTCTTCTAATGCCATTTTATTCTTGTGCCTCCGCTCTTTCTGTATCTAGGTCGTAAATTAAACCTTCGTGTCCATTAAGATAGGTTTTTGTTGGAAGTCCTTCCTGTTCTAACCTATTCATTGATTTAGTCGCTGTCTTAAAGGCATTGTGCATAGCCATTAATGACTCATATTGTACGGGGTCATTGTGAGGATCACATCTTGTTAGTAATCCTTCTATGTGCCCTCCTAAAATCATAAGGGGGCTTCTAATGTAGTGATTGTAGCTAGCTCTAAGTATATCTGCTTCAGATTGATTTGGTCTTGAGATACTCTTTCTTGCTGCCATAAATTATCTACATAGAATTGCTATTTAAAGCTTTCGGTTGTGTTGTCCCGTATTCATGGTAACAAATTAACTAAAAATATCTTCTTTGGGCCTTTTTTCATCCAATGAGAGCTCACTATCATAATCTTCCTCAATTATTGCTTCGAGCTCTTGTTCTTCCTCGTCATCTTCCTCGCTTTCCTCGTTGCTATTCTCTTCTTCTCTGTGTTCAACTTCTCCTTCATGATCAATTTCTTCGTGATTAATTATGTCGATTGCTTCATCCTCGTGTTCAGCTTCTAGATTGCTGCTGTCTTCTTGCTCTTCTTCTTCGTTGATTATTTCTTCTATTGCCTCTTCTTCTCTGTCTCCGTTGCCTGTGTTTTCGATTTGCTTATTTTTTTCTTGTTTTTCATTATCTGCTTTTGCAGTTTCTTCTTCTGGAACAGTTCCACCTTCTAGCTTTAGGACAGTTGCTGAAATGTCTCGAGCTACATCGGCGTTTACACTGATGGAATCTATTCCTTGTTTTACTAAATATTCAACCATTTCTACTTTACTTCCCGCTTGTCCGCATATACTAGTTTGGACGCCTTGTGATTTACATTCTCTAATAACACGAGACAATTGTTTTAGAACTGCCCAGTTCATTTCATCGTAGATATATTGAACATCGTCGTTTCCTCTGTCAATTGCAAGAGTATACTGTGTTAAATCATTGGTTCCAAAGCTAATGAAATCAATGCCTTCATTACACATATCTTTGATTAAAATGGCTGCTGCTGGAGTCTCAATCATAACACCGAATTCAACTTTTCCTTCACAGCCTGTTTCTTTAAAGATTTCCTTTGCTTTTTTAACTTCGTCTACGCTAATAATTTGAGGAAACATAACACCGAATTTATGACCCTTTTCTGAAAGTTCTTTTATTGCTGTAAGCTCTGCTTTTAAGATTTCAGGATGTCTAAGCGAAAATCTAATTCCATGATCACCCAGCATTGGATTATTTTCCTTTTCTTGAGGAGCGCCTTCAAGGTTGGAGTATTCATCACTTCTGATGTCTGAAGTTCTAACCCAAAGTGGTTTTCCAATAAATCTGTCAGCAATTTGCGCAAGGCCAGTTTTTAACATTTCTCGATATTGATCAAGTTGTCCTTCGGCCTTGTATCCCATTGGGTGTTTTCCTGCCATAGCTAT
Source organism: Candidatus Woesearchaeota archaeon (assembly GCA_964489675.1). GTDB lineage: Archaea > Nanobdellota > Nanobdellia > Pacearchaeales > GW2011-AR1 > JAGVXH01. The sequence continues at coordinate 5,574 of CAZAZO010000049.1, forward strand.
TAATCCTTCTAGTCTAATTAGTCCAACGCCATCTGCTTTGGTTTTAGCTGCTCTTTCGGCGAATTTTGGAAGGTCAACCATTACTTTTATCTTGGTTTTGGTGTTATGTATTGGTTTAATTTCTACGCTTTTATTCTCAGCAATTCCTGCAAATACTTTTCCAGAGTTTCCGTCGACCGTAATTTCCATTCTGTCATCTAAAACTTCTAATGCGTCTTGTGCTCCAACTACTGCTGGGATTCCCATCTCTCGGGAGACAATTGCGGCATGAGCTGTTACTCCACCCTCGCTTGTAACAATTGCAGAAGCTTTTTGCATGGAAACCACCATGTCGGGGTTAGTCATTTTTGTTACAAGCACATCTCCTTCTTTTATTTTTTCAAGGTCCTCCATAATCTTTACAATTTTTACTGTTCCACTTGCAACTCCTGGGCTTGCTGCCATTCCTTCGGTTAGAATTCTTCCATCAATTTCTTGGCTTTTGCCTCTTTCTTTTATAGTTGTTATTGGTCTTGTTTGTAGAATATAAATTTCTTCATCTTCGACGGCAAATTCGATGTCTTGAGGGGATTTGTAATGAGCTTCTAATTTTAGTGCATATTCTGCTAGTTGCTTTAATTCATAAGTTTTCAAAACTCTAGCCTTGCTTCTTTCGGGAACTAGTTCAATGCTTTTGGTTTGTCCGCTAGCAGTTCTTACAACGGCTAATTTTTTTTCACTGATTTTTTCACTTAGTACCTCTAGGTCGTAGGTTAGAACGTGTTGATCTGGCTTTATCTTTCCAGAAACAATTCCCTCTCCTTGTCCCCAAACGCTTTCTAGTAATATTTCTTCTTTGCCGTTGACAGGATTTTTAGAAAACATGACACCACTTTTGTCAGAGTTAATCATTTTTTGAACGACTGCTGCGATTGGAACTAGAGATTCATAGCCTTTTTTCTTTCTATAGTATATTGAACGAGCGGTAAAAATAGACGCGAAGACTCGTTTTATTTTATCTATTAAGTCGCTATTTCCTTTAATATTTATGAAGCTGTCTTGTTGCCCCGCAAAGCTTGCGTCACCTTGGTCTTCAGCTGTAGCAGAACTTCTAACAGAAACAAATATGGGCTCTCTAGCTGATTTCAAAATAGACAAGGCTCCTGGGGAATCTTTCATGCTGGACAGGTCGATATTGAAGTGATCATAGCTTTCACGAATTTCTTTTTCTAGAGCTGAAGGCATTTTTGCTTCAATAATTATGTTTCTAATTTCTTTTGCTTTTTCACTTAGTTGGGAGGTGTTATCAACATCGATTTTATGTAGAATTTGTCTAATCTGGTCTTCTATTTTTGTTTGTTTTAAAAAATATTTGAATGCTTCAGTTGTTACAACGAATGCTTGTGGTACTGGAAATTTTGCGTTATACATTTCACCCAAGTTAGCACCCTTGCCGCCAGCAACAAGGACATCTTTTTTTGATAAATCACTTAACCACAAAACATAATTCCTCTTTTTTGCCATGGTATTTCGTGGGTGGCGGGGTTAATAAATATTTGGGCGGTGAAGAATATTGTGCAAGCAGGTGACATATGTCACCAGTAACCGAAAATTAGTTCCGCAGTGA
>CAZAZO010000050.1:0-7148 GCA_964489675.1 Candidatus Woesearchaeota archaeon
CAGCGAATTTTAGTGGCGTTGACAACAACGCCATGATTATATTTGGAAGAGACAGAACAGGCCGCGGCGAAAAGGATGGTGGATATAATTTTCAAGAGGGTATCGACGAGACAAATTCTTTAGGAGTGGGAAGTTATGGAGATCACATGGCAGCAGGCGCAATTGATATTGTTGTCGGACGCATGGCACCATTTCCTCTGGAGCTGCCAGATGTGACTGTTGGTCCTCTTTTTACAACGGCTTACGGGATACCAGATTTATTAGCAGAAACTTTAGAGACTGTAGATGGAGAATTTCGAGACTCATCTTTTCTACATCCGGGTTATGCTATGGATGCAGCTAGAATATACATAAGCCAAATGAGCAATGTTGACACAAATTTTAAAATAAAAACTAACATTCGAATACCACCAAAAGGCAAAAGAGGGAAAGGTGAACAGGCAACCTCGGCCACCACAGCCCCGCAAGAGACTCCGAACTCCAGCATAATGATAAAAGCTGATAAAGCTAGGATTCACGCAAGAAAAGATGTTAAAATTATAACTGGTGGAGAACTTGAACGTTTTGATTCACAAGGTGAGCCAATTATCGAAACTGGTGGTGTACACTTGATGGCTGGCAATATTGAAACTCAACAGCAGCCAATACCGCTAGGATCTAACTTGGAAACATGTTTGCTCACCATGGTAGAGAGAATACAGCAACTAACAACAATTGTAACAAAATTAACACAGGAACAAATGAAATATAATTCTGTTTTGTCAAAACATCGCCACCTTTCTCCTTTTTATGGATTAGAGTGTACACCCTCTTATACTGGCGGCCCAACAGGATGTAAGACAGTTTTAAATCAATTCCGGTATGTAGTATCGGAAATTAACAAAGAACTGGCCAATATGGAAAGCTTAAAATCCAGATTCTTATCAAAAGAAAGAGCAAGAAACACTAACTCAGAATATATAAATAGTAGATACAATACCACGAATTAAAATTATGCCAGTAAGAAACGATAAAATATTTTTAATAAATTTCCAAGATCTCAAGGACCAGATAACTTTTTTTCCGAGAAGTAGAGGTGATATTGGTAGAGATATTGCAGCTGTAAAGCTAGCACTAGGTGAAGTGTATTATGCGCCAATCCCTAATAATTCTCCAGATGATACAACAATTGGAGAGGCTTGGTTTGATTGCGATTCAAATCAACAAGTATCAACGCAATCTCTATTAACTTTTGATAAAAAGTTAAGAAAATCTTTGATGGCATATCAAATTGAAAATCAATTTTTGATTTTAAGTTATTACCTGGAAAAGATTGCAGTAAGAAAAATAGAATCTGAAAGTGACATCTATCTACAAATTAATGGCATAATAAATCTTTTTGATGTTGAATTTGGAAATATAAACGAAGCTACCATAGCAGTTATGCATGGCTGGCGCCCTGGGTCAATTATATCTAATAGGTCATTTTATAATGAGCGCGACATCGCAATTGATCAGATACCTATGCTGTTATATGATTTTTATAAGAACGGCACTATAATGCAACTACCGGAAGAAATACTCGTAAAAATATATACTCGAAATACCGGAGAGGTAGATTATGAAAGAATGAAATCTGACTTCAATTACATGGCAGCCAGTTTCAGAAATTGGATGAGGAACATGCCAGTGGAATCAGTTCAGGAAGCGTATGCAGCATATAAATCCTTTTCAACATCAAATAAAATGGTAGATAGTCCGCTTTTCATAGCTTCGAGAGAAGTGTTAAATTTTGCACATTCAGAAAAGCAAAATGACGAATTAACACCAGCAGAAAGAGAACGGTTGGTGTCTAGAGTATTCGAACCAGATTATTTGCTAGATCCAGACCCATTTATAATTAGTCACAAAACGATAGGCTTTTTTGATAGAACGACTTTTACATTTAGAAATTTACCGGACTTTGACCAGAGTTCTAATTCTGATACAATCCAATCACTAAGGGAAGCAGCTTTAGATAAGATTTTAGATTTTTATCAATTTCAAAAACCTGATGAAATACCACTGGGATTAATTAAGTTTGTAGAATTTAGAGTACCCTCTTTGAGACCGAAGGATGTTTATAGAGCGTACTTTGAAATTGACAAAGATTTATTAGAATCTTTAGATAAATTAACCACAACGCCAACAACTGCAGAAGATATATCGATTGATCAGTCGAACAATCAGAGACTAACAGAGGAGCAAGAACAGCTCGCAGATCTATACTGCACCGATGGAGAGTCTTTGACTGAAGAACAAGCAAAAGCTCAATATGAGAGGTATAAGTCTTTTGCATCTAAAAAGAAATTAGAAATTTCTAGAAAAATAAGAAAAGCAGCCTTAGATATGCAGGCAGATTCTCTAAGCATCGACGGGGTAGATTTAGATCTTGGAGTCTTCGGTCATACAAATTTAAGCAGATCAGAAGTTATAGATTTAATGACATCAATCCCAGACAAAATCTTGGGACTTAGTTCTGACGCTATTACATCATTAACGAATTCTCTTAAGTCTGATGAAAAAAAACAAGAAGCAATTGAAGGCGATAATGAGCTTTCGATATCATATGTTGAGCTTAGAGAGAAAATACAAGAGGCCTCAAAAAGGTTTGAAGCCTGCGAAGACGACATAAAAAATTTTAGTATAGCCGGCGACCCTCGATTTAGTCCAAAAGCTGAGGCTGGTTTTTTAAGAGAAGTTATGTCTTCTATCTATTGGACTTTAGAAAGAGATACAACTTTTAGAAAGAAAACGGTAGACCCTTCAACACTAGATTTAAAAGACATAGTAGAACTAGAAAATTTCAAAATTTTTATAAAATTCCACTCAGACCAAGAAACACCACAAGGCTCCATCATCAAAGAGATGCATGTCGACATCAGTGATTGCGACTTACCGGGCCCTGCAACTGAGTTAATATATAGGCCAGAGATTTCCACAGGCCTTACAGCAGCCGCCGATGGCGCTGATTATGTTGTAGGCAAAGGTAACGAACAACAAGGAAAGCTAAGAGGATCCTTGCGAAGACAAAGAACTGTACATTATCTGAGAAATATTAAAGAAATATCATCGCCTGAATATGGAAAGTTTATAGCCCATGAGTTACTGGGAGGTACTTGTGATGACCTTGAACAAGAGAGTGGCCGCAAAGGCGCTTTTATAATAAAATATACTAAAGCTATAAGTGCAACAAAGATAAAGCAAAATAATTATCAACCAATCCACAACGCAAGAAAAAACAGCTTTGCAAATGCTAGAGATACTGGGGGCAATAAACCAGATAGTGAGTGGTATAAATTTGGAGACTTAAACGAAGTCGGCGCATTTGGCTTTGAAAAAGCCCTTCCAGTTATCGGTGACAACTGCTTTACAGATAAGGAGGCTGGTAAGCACCTTCTGGATACAATTGGCAACACAATAAGTTTTAAAAGAATAATGTGTGAATACATAGCATGCTTGGGGATTCCAGAGTTTCAGTTAAAGTTGCCAAACATAAACATGGATGCTTTAGATTTTCCTGAGTTGCCGACTTTAATGATCCCGGGTATGGACTATTGGGAACAGCTGGGTAAATTAATTGTCGAAATATTTCAGAGGGCACTCTGCACATTAATAAAAACTATTTTTGATATTTTGCAGTCTCCGTTTTGCTCTGAAAAATTTATAGCAGATCTGTACGGCAGAGCTAACGACACAGCTCCAGAAATTAAAAGAGCACTAGCAGAAGGATTTACTGATACGGGCATACCATCTGGAAAGGTTGATAAAGCAAAACAGTTTATAGACGCAATCATGAACCTTCTCACTCCAAACGAGCTGTGCGCGCTTTTAAATGGTGAAATACTAAATGCAGAAGTTTATCATATTATAAGGGGTGTTGCTGAAAATCTTAATTTATCTCAAGAACTCGAAACTGAAGAACAAATAACAAACTTCTTCGCTACAATTGGAATATTTGTAGGACCAGAGGTATGTGATAACTTAGCAAGATATTCTTTGGACGAAGTAGCATGTAGTGACGTTTATTCTATATTACAGCAAATAAGAGAATCAATACTCAAAGGTGAAGATGTCTCACTAGAGGAGATTGAAAAAGCAGCGGAACAAGCAGAAAAGAACTACAAAGACAAAGCAGACGCCTTGAACTTTTTAGCAGGAAATGGTGGATTAGAAGATTTGATGCCTAGCTTGAACGCTACTAACCAAAATTCTGTATTTGCTACTGCACCAGAGTTTATGAAGAGTTCTGCACAATTAGCAGCTAATACATCTTTTGACTTACCGAAGAGTAGTTTTGTAACTTCTATGAACTCTTTTGTTTCATCTTTTTACGTAGAGGCGCCTTCAATCGCTGATCGAAACACAGCTGGTTATGATTCTGAAGCAAACCTAGTTGTACAAAGATCGATATGTAATCTCCAGAGGTTTACAGGTTTTGATTTAGACCCTGAAAGTTTAAACCTAGCCAGCCCAGACACGACTAAAACGTTGAGAGAAGTGATATTGGTTCTGTGTGACGATTATGTGAAAACCCTTCATGACAACGGACTACAGCCACCTTTCCTTGAATATACTACAATAGAATATGAAAAAAATAACCCAGATGGAAATCCCCGACTCTTAGACGGATCTTTGGTTGAAGAGTTTGATTTAACTGATGATGCACTGGGATCAGATATACGTGATCAATATTCAAGATTGCGAGATCTATCTTCTATATGGCAAAAAATGTTTCCTATAAGTTTGGGTGATATTGAAGGCATTACGAGAACAATAACCAGTTACAAAGATTGGGCCCAACAAGAATTTAGAGGTGAAGGTATATCTCGTCAAGACACTATAACAATAAATACAAATTATCTAAACAAAATAAATCAAGTTATAAAAGGGCTACAAGACGACATTTCCAGCAATTCTGAAAGAGCTTTCCGGGTCGAAAACAATTCTCAATTTCTTGGCGTTCTTAGGAATTTTTATGAGATTGAGCAAGAGGCCGCCCGCGAAGATGACCCCGAAAAGGAGCAATTAATAGAAGTAGATGTTTCGGACAGGGAGTTGAAGACAATATTAAAGCACCCAGTATTTGATAAGCATGAAGTCAGTTTGGCAACAGATGAGAAATTTATAAAAAGAAACAATAGAGATTTCTCAGTAAGAGACACTGTGTTGCATGATGATTTTTTCTTTGGAACACCAAAAAATGATACAAACCGAAATCCTGTAGGAGAAATATTTACAACTTGTGAAGAAGTACCAGAAAGGTTCCAAGGAACTACAGAGGGCGATGATAATATCAGAGTAAATATGTATCACAAATTTATGAGAGAACTTCTTGACGAGCGCGCCGCACATTACTCAAATGGGTCTGTGTCATATGAAGACGTGGCATCTACAGTACAGGATGGCAGGACTTGGAATGTTTGGTGGAGAGATAGTTTTAGAGAAACTTATGAAGGGATAACTGAGCAGCTAATTTCCTCTATAAGAAATTCCAGCATATTTGAAGAGCCTGAATACCTTAATAGATTAGATTCAAAACTTAGAAGTCAATTTTATTTTGATCCAAACAAGGGGTGTTTTAGAAATCCAAATAGTCTTTTAAAGTATGGAGCACTAAATTATAACCAACTAGTATCAGATGGTTTTCCGCAACAATATATTCTAGAATATGCAAAACCGGAAAATTCAATATTGTTTACAGATTATGGCATGCCAGGCGCCTTTGAAAAAGCTGTCATGAACACAATTATAGTTGGTTTTGTAAGGATGTGCTTAGTAGAACTTCTTCTTAAGGGGTCGATATGTTATTCAGTATGGGACATAGATTTTGTAAGAGGAGATAAATTATTCAGAGAATATGTGTATAGGTTTGTTAGAAAACAACTTCAAGTACAATCTTTTTTCAACGACAATTTGGTAGAATTAGATGACACTATAATTAGAGTGTCCATGACAAATAATATTGATACTGGCCTTAGGAAAATAGTGTTTTCGGAATTAGATGGCATCATAAGTGATATATCTAAAAATCTCTTTGAAAACGATGCGAGCGTAGATTATAGTGCGTGGTTTTTAGATACCTTACCACTTGTTGAAGTACCTAAAATCAAAGCGAATAATGATAAATGGATCAGTTCATTACAGTTTCAAGATGTCTCTCAATATAGAAAAAATAATTTTGCTTTCTTGGAAGAATATGTAAGAGTAAACGGCCCACTAAGAGGCTTTAATAGTAGCAGGCAGGAAATAGCCAATGCGCAACTTGAAAAATTAAACGAGTACATGCTTGCGCTGAATCAGGTTGCATTTGAGTCAAACTTACCGATGCCAGATATCTCAAATTATGATATATCTAATTTCCAAGCAGTTAGAATATCAGAACTTTATGAAGATGACGATGAGTTTCCAAACACAGAAGTGTTATCGATAGAGGAGTTTTCTAAAGTCATTAGATCACTGTTAGATAATAATCTTGAATTAAGTAAGTTTTTTTGCGATATGACGATGAGAATTTATAACCCGTCAAATCCGGAAAGGCACATGTTACCAAGAACATTAGAGACAAAAACACCAACAAAGGCTATAAAGAGATCATTTAAAAGATATGAATTTTCAAATAAAAATATCTTTTCAGCACTTTTTAAAGCTAGCTCAGTCCATAAAGATTCAGAACACCCTAACAGTAGAAGCATGATAAACGCTAGCGATAAGTTCAGAACTTTGAGAGGAATATCTAAGCAATCCAAAGATTCTTACTTCTTTAACGAACTAATGACAGGAGAAAGAAATAATAATTATCAGCAAGCTACTGAGGAAAATATAAAGAATTCTATGTTAGGGGCACTCAAGACTATAGATTCTTACGAAAACGAGTATCATGTTATATATTCAGATTTGGATGATGTTTTGTATCCAACTGAATATAATGAATTTTTTAAATTAGAAACAGACGATGATAAAATTTCTATATATTCTGAATTTGATCAAATTCAAACAGGATTCAATTCTTTACCTGAAGATGTATTAATAGATAAAGGCAGAGGCGGCGGCGCCGAAAGATATGTGTTTATAAATGATGCAGAGGTTCTTGATGAAGAGTCCTTCAATCAATTTGTTGAAGACACACC
>CAZAZO010000051.1:0-7097 GCA_964489675.1 Candidatus Woesearchaeota archaeon
AAGCCCTATACAACATTTCCATCTATCAGAACTTCCCGAAGGGCCCCTTAGAACCTCTGGCAAAGAATAGGGAATCTCAACAATAAACGGATCCTCCGGTTTTTGACCACCAAGTATTCCCCTATACACCCCCTTAAGTTTTTTATTAATTAATCTAGAGTATTCATTATTCTCCGTTTCAAATTTTACCCTATAGGGTGCGTAACATTCACTTGCTTGTTTTTCCAACCTTTCTCTCTCTGAGCATATAGCAACAATATCATCTTCAACCCTGGAGAGTAATTGTGATCTTCCAGCCTTGGCCCTACTCTCTAAATCTAATGCATTTGCAACCTCAGCCCTATTCTCGAGATTAAAGTATGCAATTAGACTACTTGTATCTCCATTTAAGTTTTTCAGGGCCCGCCTTATATTTTCGGCATTAGATTCTCTTTCAAACCCTTGATACCATGCTTGCAGTGTTGAATATAGTCTCTCTAGCTTACGTTTTTTTGATATTTTTACCATACCTTAATAGCAACACCCTTTCTTATAAAGATTCTCCCCTCCCTACGTAGGAGTAATATACAAAGCCTTAAATACCTCACTTCCCTCAAAAAATTATGGATATGGAACTACAACTTGAAGAAATAGGATTAAACAAGTCAGAGATAAAAGTATATTTGTCTTTATTAAAACTTGGAGCATCATCTACCGGGCCCATAATAACCGAATCAAAAACAGCAAACTCTAAAATTTACGAAGTCTTAGATAAATTAATTCAAAAAGGGCTAGTAAGTCATTTTACAAAACAAGGAACCAAGTACTATAAGGCGGCTTCTCCCAAGATGATTTTAGAATATTTAAAAGAGAAAAAAGCGAGAATTGAGAGGCAAGAATCTAGAGTAAGCGAAATGTTGCCAATGCTTCTAAATTTTCAAAAAGAAAATGAAGGAGGAGTGGAGTCGACTATTTTTTCTGGGGTTAGGGGAATAAAAACAGCTTTTGCAAATTTGGTTGACGAATTAGATTCTGGAGAGGAGGTTCATATTATGGGTGTTTATGACTTTGGGGATAAGTTTATGCATCTAGCAAGATACTTTCAAAACATTAGATCTCATAAAAAAATTAAGGCAAAATTTTTGATAAATAAATCGGCAAAGAACGTTGCTAAGGAGTTCAAGAATTATCCTCCAGTTGAAATAAAATATTTACCAGAGGATGTTTTTACGCCGGCGATATTTTTAATTTATTCAGACAAGGTAATAATTAATTTAGCTAAAGAAATGACGTTTTTTGTTTTAAAAAGCAAGAGTGCTAAAGATGCGTTTGATGCATATTTTAATGTGATGTGGAAAACTGCGTCTAAATCTTAGAATTTTTTCAGTATCTCCACAAGTTTTTATCATTTTTGAGCTCAAATACCCGCTATGCTCAGCTCCACCTCGCGACCCACCCTTAATCCTCACTATCGTTCGCCAAAAGTTAGTGAGCTCAAAAAATTAATTATAAATATTAAGAATACTGTTTATACCAAAACTCTCTTAAACCCCCGTGTTTTTAATATCCCATGACTAAAGAGGACGGTAGCGGTGCGCTGGAAGCAAAAGAAGACTTGTCAAACATATTGAGGATTTTTCAAGAATCAAAAGATGCAATTGCGCATGATAATTGGATGAAACTTAAAGACTTGTCAAACCAGACTCTTCACTCAGCGACTATTCATCAGGATACATTAAATATAATTACGGCAGTTTTAGTTTATTCTTTGAGTAAAATTCTTCAGCGGGATAGATATAGAGAAATGGAGGGGTGGGATGAGTTTTATAAAAATCTTTTAAAAAATTGGGATGAGGCTATTGCTGCTTTAAAGAAAAATGATGCGAAGGCAGCTATTGCCGCAGAGGGAAAAATTAGAGAATCTTTAAATGAAATTGAAGGAGATTTGGCGCTTTATATAAAAGATATTTTCAGAAAGGCTGAGATTAATAAGGCGTTTAAATTGTATGAACATGGATTAACGGCACAGTCAACTGCAGAGCTTTTAGGAGTAAACTTATGGGACCTTTCAACTTATATAGGACAAAGTACGATTTCAGAAGCACATGTTGCACAAAGCTTGCCAGAAAAGACAAGAATTAAATATGCGGAAGAGATATTTGGATGACTCTCACTATTATAGGAATAGATAAAAAGAAAAAGGAAATTGGCTTAGCAGGGACGACAAAATTCATCTCATATGGAGCTCTTGCTCCTCTGGTTGACTATGATATTGGAGCATTTTCAACTCAAGCACTTGCAAATCCATTTTCTAAAAGGATAGTGGCAAAACCCAAAACCCAAAACCCCAGGAAGATATTAAGTAAATTAAAATCTGGAGATGTATACATTCAAAGAAGGCAGTATTTATTTATGAATAAGTGCGGAGAATGTGAAGGATTTACTGGTGATCAAGCGATTTCTTATGCTAATCATTTGATGGGGAATAATTGTATCTGTGGAGGCAATATGCTTGCAAATAAAGAGGTTTTAAATAAAATGATCGAAATTTTCGAGAAAACTAAGGGAAATCTTGCCAAAAGACTTATGGTTTCCTTGGGAGCCGGTGTCAAGTTTGGTGGAGATAAAAGAAAAGGCAAAAAAGGATCTGCAGCTATAGTTGTCTCTAAAAAAAATCATGGCTTCAAGGGCCAAGGTAATGATTATATAAATCTCAGGGTGGATCTATCTTCAGATCCAATGATGGATTTAAAAAAATTATTAAAAAGAAGGGAGAAAGAGTTTGAAATATTTTTTACTCAAAAACTTTAATATGAAAAAAATAATTCTTATTCATGGTTGGGGAGGTAATCCTAAGGATAATTGGATTCCTTGGCTAAAGGAAGAGCTAGAAAAAAAAGGCCTTGATGTTCTTGCTCCAATCATGCCAGATTCAGAAAATCCAATAATAGAAAAGTGGTTAGAGAAATTAAAGGACGAGGTGGGAGAAGTAGACAAAAATACATATTTCGTTGGGCACAGCATTGGGGCGCAGGCTATTATGAGATATTTAGAGAAAATAGACATTACTATAGGAGGAGTCTTGTTTACTGCGCCATGGTTTAATCTTTTAGAAACTGCATATGATGAACCAGAAGAGGAAATACAAATTGCGGAGCCTTGGTTAAATACAGCAATAGATTTTGAAAAAATAAAACAAAATTGTGACAATATTATTGCCATTTTTTCAGATAATGATCCATGTGTTCCACTAAGTGATAAAGATTTGTTTAAAGAAAGATTGAATGCAAGAATCGAAGTTGTCAATGGACAGGGCCATTTTGATGATTTAGAGTATCCACTCATTTTAGATAAAGTTTTGGAGCTGATAGGATGAAATACATAATCTTTGACGCTGGGCCAGTGATATCTCTAACTATGAATGGCCTTCTTCCAGTCTTGGAGGAATTAAAAAAGGATTTTGATGGTGAATTTGTTGTAACTCCTGCTGTTAAAAAAGAAATAATTGACAGACCCTTAAAGATAAAAAAATTTAAGTTGGAAGCAATGCAAGTTGCAGAACTTATGAAAAAAGGTGTTTTTACTCCGTCTTCTAAAGTTGTTTCTAATCAGGCCTTGCACAAGGAAGCTTCAAGAATTTTAAAGCAAGCAAACAACTCGTTGAAGTCTAGTAAGACCCATGAGAGAATAAAGCTTATACAAGATGGTGAGGCAAGCTGTATGGCATTTGCAAATTTATGTGGTGCGGATAACGTGATTGTAATAGATGAGAGAACAACTAGAATAATGATAGAGTCTCCTGAGGGCCTGAGGGGGCTTTTAGAGAAAAAACTTAGTACGCCAATCGTTGAAGTTTCAAATTCATTAAATGAATTTAAGCCGCAAAAGTTTATTCGGTCAGCAGAGTTAATTTATATAGCATACAAAAAAGGATTTTTGCAGGAAAAAACAAAGGAGTTTTTGGATGCTGTTCTTTTTGCCTTGAAGTTTAAGGGAACTGCAATATCTTCAAAAGAGATTGAAGAGATAAAGAGAATGGGGTAGGGGGTGACATATGCCTCTTGCTTATACACGTAGGGGCGCATTAGTAATCTTTATAAACTTGTTTTGTCTTGAAAACGGGACTTAAGTCTTGAAATCAGGACATAAATTCGAAAAATGGGACAAGCGACCGAAAAACGGGACAAGGAGAAAGAGGTTATGCGAGTATTCTTTGAAAGTCCAGCAAAAAGATTCACGATAAGAGAACTAGAGAAAATAAGCAAGATCCCACGAACAACAGTTCATAAATATTTGTCAATGTTTAAGAAAATAGGCTTAGTAGATGAAGACAATATGGCTATAGACAGCTTGTTGTTTAGAACAAAAAAAATAAATTATTTTATGGAAGAAATAGTCAAATCGGGTTTGGTGGACTACTTAATAGAAAATCTTAACCCTTCATGTATAATTCTTTTTGGCAGCATAAGGAAGGGAGATTCTGTTGGTGAAAGTGATATAGATATATTTGTAGAGAGCTTTGTGAAAAAGAGATTGGATTTAAAAAAGTTTGAAAAAAAACTTAAGCATAAGATCCAACTATTTGTAGAATCAGATATAAATAATCTTCAAGATAATTTGAAGATTAATGTGTATAATGGAATTAAACTATATGGTAATTTTAGAATAAAATGATATATATGAGCGGGAGTAATAATATAATGCCGTGGGCAGAATGTGAAAAGTGCTTTATTAGAAGAGTAGGCGAAGATAAAGAAAGAATAAAGTCTATTGTTAAAAATGCCAATAGAAGATTAAGTAGGGCAAGGGATACTAAGGAGAGCGGGGAAAACATCTCATTTATAGTAGAGGATTATTATGAGGCTATAAAAGAATTATTGATTGCATATTTATTAAAAAATGGACTTAGGTCCAAGAATCATCAATGTCTCATTAGCTATTTTGCAAAAGAAAATCCAAATTATGAAAGGGAGGCAATTATTATTCAGCAAATGTCTTTTTTTAGAAATAGATTAAATTATTATGGAGAAGAGGTACCAAGTGAATTTCTCAAGACAAATAAGAATGAGTTCGAAGGTGTTATAAAGCTAATTAAACAATTAATAGAAGAAAATGGGTAAAAAAAAGAGTAGTGAGCGGGTTATTTCATGTTTTGTTCCTATGTCACAAAAAAGAGGTCAATTAACTTTATTTATTATACTAGGAATTGTGGCACTAGTGGCAGTTTCAACATATGTTTTGGTGTTTTCAGAATATGCAGTTGTTGATGTTTTTAGATCAGATATTTCTGAGCCTCATTCTTTTATTGAAGAGTGTATTAGGGAGGACACAGAAGAGGTGGTTGATAGATTTTTATCTAATAATTTTTATTCTCAAGAGGTAGAGTCTAATTTCTTTAGGTATAACAACAATGAAGTGAGTGAGAGAATACCTCTTTTGTGTACGGTAGCAGAATTTAATTCACCATGTATAAATCAAGAGCCAAATTTGCAAGCAAAACTTAAAAGTAGTTTAGAAGAGGAAATAAAAACGTCGGCACAGAATTGTTGGGAAAAATTAATATCGAGTTCAAAAAGATCTGGCCTTGAGGTGGATGTGAGTGAACTGAAAATGAATCTTAGTGTTAATAGGGAGGGGATAAGAATTAATATTCCAAGCGATATTACTTTGAGTTCTTCAGAAAAGACAGAAATGTATTCTGAGATAAGAGTTAGTACAAATATTTTCAAGCTGGCCTCACTTGCAACCACAATTACAAATTATGAGTCGACGCTTTGTGAGTTTGATGAGACTGGATGGATGATGGCGGACAATACTGTTTTTATAACAAGGTTTAGGGCGGGAGATCAGACAAAGATGTATACCTTGAAGGATAGAATAACCAATGAAGAAATTAAATTTGCAATTAGGACATGCGTGATTCCTGTGGGTATTTAATATGGTAAAAGTAAAGCAACTAGCACTGGTAGAAATGTTTCTTGTGGTTCTGACTGTGTTTTCATTTAGCTATTTAATTGGATTAAATATTCCAGTGGTCCAGGCCAATCCGGTTTTGCCTACGGGATGTTGTCTTGAGGCAAAGGAGGGTGGAGTTTGTTTGGATGTTTTACAAAGTGATGAGGGTCTTTGCTCTACTGGATTAATTCCTTCGAGTTGTTCGGCTGTTACTGACTGTCAAAAGGGGTGTTGTTATGATGTTGCGGGTGGAAGTTGTACACTAAATGCTCCAAAGTCATCTTGTGAGGCCAATGGGGGCAGGTGGTCAGCTGGGGAGACTTGTAATACCCCACAATGCAATGTTGGATGTTGTGTTTTGGGCAGCCAGTCCATTCCTTCGACAACAAGAGAATGCAGCCTTCTGTCAGCCCAGTATGGATTCGAAAAAGATTTCCAAGCAATGGATTCTTCTGGCTTTTGTGAAAGCTACACAAATCCCAAGGCAAAGGGAGCATGTGTAACAGATTCGGGAGACTTTTCAGGAGAGAAAAATTGCGTATTTACAGAAAAAGCTTCTTGTAGTTCAGAATTCCACGAAGGTAAACTTTGCACATCTGTTGATTTGCAAACTCTTTGCGTCCCATCAAAAGATACGTCGTGTGTTGCTGGGGCGGATCAAGTTTATTTTTTAGATTCTTGTGGCAACCAAGCCAACGTATATGATGCCCTAAGAGCAGATGATTTAACCTATTGGGATACAGTAATTCCACCCTCATCCTCATGCTCAGGAAGTGCCCAAGATTGCGGAAACTGTGATTACACCTCTGGTAGCATTTGTAGTCCAAAAAATGTAACGGACACAAAAGCTACATACGGAGACTATATATGTAGAGATCTAAATTGTGATAACGGGAAAACCCACGGAGAGTCATGGTGTGTTTATGATTATGATACGACAAGGATAGCTCCGGAGGGTAGTAGGAGTTTTGTTGCCAAATGCCTAGAGGGACAAACAAAATTAGAGGGTTGCGCAGACTTTAATCAAGAAATTTGCATCCAAGGAGCTAGCGGCCCAACTACGATTGCCAGATGTTATCCAAATGATTGGAGAAGCTGCATAAACGCAAATGGCAAGGGAGACTATAATCAAGTAAAAAGCGCATGTGTTCAACTTCCACAAT
>CAZAZO010000052.1:0-7092 GCA_964489675.1 Candidatus Woesearchaeota archaeon
CAATACCCTAGAAAATAAAAATTCTAAGACTTTTGAAAAAGGTATCGACAGTATGGACAGTTACCAAAAAGACACCAAAGTCCTAAAACAAGCTATAGAAATCCTACAAGAAAAAGAGGGCCAATTGGTTTCTAAGGGGTCACTTTTGAATATTTCTTTAGATTTTGATACAGAGAAAGTTATCGAGCAAGCAAAAAAGGAGGGGATAATCCATGAACCAAAAGATGGATTTATTCAAATACTATGAATCTAATTTCTAAAAATTCAGAGCTCTGGGGCTTCTGCGAAGTTTGCGACACACCTTTACCATTAGAATACTTAAAATTGCACCAAGGCCGCTACAAATGCGCGAGATGCTGCCCTAAGTCGGAGGCTGTGGCATGAAATATACAAACCTATACTGCGCCTTTTGTAAAAAGATAATCTCAAATAATCACCCACCAGCCGAAAAAGAATGGGAGCGATTTAAATCGTGTCGTTGTTTAAAAAAGCATTCAGATAAAACAAGAGGAGGCCAAAATGGTGAAAATTAATGAATTAAGAGAAAAGTTAATCAAAGAAGGTAAGCTTGACCCAAAAAAAATATGGTACAATAAAAACAAAGAGAGGTTAAGACAATTTGAATCGACAGACTTGTTTAAATCTTATAGAAATCTAAGAACTTTTATTCAAAAGAGAAAGAGTAAACTCAATCCAGACGACTTAGTTGTTTTAGAGCAAATAAGGAATCAGCTAAAGAATGTAATACAAGAAGAACAGGTTAAATCCCGTTTTCAATTCAACTTAAAGAAAGAATTAGAAAGGAGGCGATGTAATACGGGGAAATAAGGTAAATTTTCTTATTTCTTATTTCTATTATATATAATATATAACTTATAACCCCATGGAAAAAACAACAGAAGAACTAGAACTAAAGAGAATCATAGACCAAATAAAAGAGGGTCGGGCTAATGGAATCTCCGCCAGTGAGATTCTTCTAGCGATAGATGACATCCGACCGACCAGAGTCATAGTTAAAACTCCAGAACCTAAGACATCGCCAGAAAGATTAGAATATCTAAAGCAATATAGAAAGATGAGAAAGGAACTGGAACAACTTAAATCTAAACAAAACAAAAAAGAACTTGCTAAACAAAAGAAAATAACTCAGGCTCTAAAAAGAGAAGGTTTCTTTTGTTATAAATGTAAAAGTCCCATTAGATGTATCCCAGAACACAATAAACACTCTTTTGAAAAGAAGAGAGGACACAATAAAATAAAAATCATTATATCTAATCAATGCCCTTCATGCAATACAGAAGTCAGACAATTTGGGGGTTATCTCTAATGTCTACTCAATTCCTAGGGCGTTCGCAAACATATAGGGGGTTAAATCTCGGCTTTAATGGAAATGTTCTATTTAACTGTAACATTAATATATTTAATATATGTTTTAAATCCAGAATACAATCCCCAAAAGAAAGAAGGTTAAATATTTTGGAGGCCTTATGGTAAGCGATGTATTAATAGAACTTTGGAAGCGAACTAATAACACTAGAATGCTAGAGAGGCATGGAATTTTGAAGCCTATTGAAGAACCTAAACCTTCAAAAACTAAACCAAAAAAGCTAAGCAAGAAGGAGAGGAGATTATTAAGGATTCAGAACCGTAAGGGAACCAAACCAATTTCTTTCAGGCCAACAAAAGAAAACTCAGACTTTCTCATTTTACAATCAGATAAAACAAAAGTGATTAATGCGGCGCTTGATGCTTGGAGGTTAAAATGACTTCCGAATATACTCGCATAATAGTTTGTTCGCAATGTGCTGAAAATATCAAAAGAGTAGGATACCATTTAGGCATTTGCCCAACTTGCGGGAAGAAACTAAAGCATCACGAAATTGCATGGGTAAATAAGGAGGCGAAAAACAATGAGTGAAGAAACACAAGAAAAGAAAATAATTTTAGATATGGACGCAATAGGTGGGGGACTGAAAGAACGAGGCGAAGAGGGTGTCATTATTAAATCAGAGATGCAGGGCCTAACCGTTTGTTTAACATCTAGGAAACATGATGTAAAAGAATTGACAGACTTTGTAGCTAGTACATTGCTTTGGACTAAGAATAATATTTTGAATGGAGACTCAATTAAAAAGAAGGGTATGCCAGGGGTGAGTTAATGAAAGCAGGATTATATTTGCGAGTTTCAACACAAGACCAGACAACTCTTAACCAGGAGTTAGAATTAAAGAAGTATTGTGAGAATAACCAAATAGAAATTTATAAGATATATAGAGAAGAGGGTGTAAGTGGGGCCAAAACAACAAGACCAGAGTTAGATAGATTACTAAGAGACATGAGGAATAAATGTTTTGACTGCATAATTGTCTGGAAGTTTGACAGATTGGGAAGAAGTACAGCCCACTTATTGCAGGTCTTAGAGGAGTTAAAAAATAAGGGGGTTAGGCTTATAGCGACCTCTCAAAATATAGATACTTCAACACCAGCGGGTAAGTTCTTTTTTACAATCCTTTCGGGCTTTGCGGAGATGGAGCGAGAAATGATTAGAGAAAGGATTAAATTGGGTTTAGCCAGAAGAAAGAAGCAGGGTAAACCTGTGGGCAGGCAAAAGGGTGCAAAAGACAAATCGAAAAGAAAGAGGTTGGGCTACTTCCAAAGAGAACATAATAAAAAGAAGGCGAAGTTTAAACAAACTACCCCCCAAGAAAAACAAGATATTCCCGAACTAAATCAAGACCCAAATAAGCAGTAGTATATTTAACAAATGGCAAAAAATCACGAGATTCGATTCGGTTGTAAAAAAGAACTGCCCGAAAAGGCTGAGACTATCTGGAGAGCGGTCGCATTTGATTTAAAGAAAACCGCTTTCTATGAGAAAGTGTTCTTATTGGGATTAAATAATATTCAGAAACAAGCAATAGACCAGAAGCCAAACATACTGTCTAATTTAACTAAGACGGGGGAGCTAAAATGAATAAAGGTTTAATATTATTTTTATGTCTCATCGGAATTAGCTCTGTTCTTACTGCTGGGAGTTTGCTTTATAATGAATATCAAGAAGCAAGGTGGAATGACTATGCTCGGGACTTCTGTTCTGAATATATTTATTATAACCTCACGGATAAACACCTAGGAACTTACTATTTGATTAAGAATCATGTAATTGAAGAGAACTGGATGCCCTCTTATCTGGAATGTTGTAAACAACTAAATATGACTTGCCAGGAAGCAGACACGGGAATACTCGTGGATATAAATAAAAGTGGAGATGTTCGTTTGTTAAATTTTAATGTCTCAGATGATTTTGCAGAAACGACTTATTTTGAATATCAGTTTTATTATAATGAAAACGAAAGTCTTTGGGAGTGGAGGAGAGTATGAGTGAAGATTGGATATTTAACCCAGATAAGGAACTGAGTGCAGAAGGCGGAGGGATTGTGGGACTTATTAGAGAAGAGCCGCACAAGGGCCATAAAAAAAAGTTCAGTTTTTGCATTCTTAAGGGATGTAATATGGATTGTGGTTTTTGTATCTGGAAATGCTATAAGCCTGATAAGAATATAATCTCTCCAAAGAAATTCGAAGAGGCAGTTGTTAAATTAAAAAAATGGAATTATAATTTTTGTTCACTAGTCGGCGGAGAAGACTGTTTGCACCCCCAATTTAAACAGATTGTAGACGTTTTGGTTAAACACGAAATCAAATTTACCTTCGTGTCAAATGCAAAATCATGGGAAAGGTATAGGTTTATTTTTGAGGATAAAAAAATTAAGAAGTGGTTTAGTAGTTGTTCTGTTTCTCTTGATGGGACTAGGCCAGTTCATGATAAAGAAAGAGGAGGGGGTGCTTATGACAAGGCGTTGGAATTTCTAGACTATTGTAAAGAGAATAAGATAAAAGTATCTATTAAACAAGCGATAGGGCGGCATAACTATCAAGATATTATGCACGTGTTCCATATAGCTAAAGAGAAAAAAGTTGATTATGAGGGTTTCGCTATTTGTGGAAGTAATGATTATGTGTTACAAGCACCACACCTAACCGAAGCGAAAAAGATTATTGAAGATAATTTTGATGAGATTAATTCTTATAATAAAAAGAAATCAGCTAAAATTAATATATGGTTTGATGACAGAAAGCCCCTTTGTTTTTGCCATAATCTTGAAGAAAGAGATTTAGATATCTTGCCCAACGGAGATATTACGTTGTGCTGTGGACATTTAAATGATAGAGCTTTTGGGAATATTTTTGAAGATGATATTGAAACCATTCTCCAAACAAAGTGTTCTTTGTGTCTGCATTTAAATAAAAAAATAGCTCCCTTATTGTTTTGTGAAATTCCTTTTTGGGTTAGAGACCCTTGCTCCCTATGTCGTTACTTCCTAGATTGTGATGATTGTCGAAATAAAAAAGACTCTTCCCCCAACTAGGAAGAAAAGAGAAGTTTAAATTAATTAGAAAATAGCCACATTTGTTCAAATTTTTTTTCACCCTCAAATGCTGCCTTAAAGAATACAGACCTTGCTTTTGCGTCCTCGATGTTTTTAGGATGCTTTGCCTGTCCTTTTCTTTTTTGTAACTTTTTGAGAACCTCTTTTGAACTTACGATTCTTCCACCTCAGATTTAATGACACTAGGCTCCCCCTCCAGAGATGTTGGGGGAGACGATGAAAGACAACTGGAAAACGAAAAGTAATAACTTGAATTATCTTGTAGAATTTTCCCCACCTGCTCTGCATCTTCTGGGATATCGCCACACCTACTGATTTTTACGCTTGTTTCTTCTTTCATTTTTTTTAATCTCCCTAAATATTTCTGGTCGAATCTCCTCTAAGCTCGCCCATTCTATCCTAATCTTACGCTTAAAATCCTCATCCATTTTTAATTATCCATCCATTGTTTTAGTCCAAAGGCCATAAACCCCAGCACAATTAATGCTATGAAAACTTGTGCTACTGTGAGTCCTGTATTACTTGCTAAACTTCTAACATTTGAATAATCCCAATTGATATTAACCCATGAAAACATATAGTCCTCACCTGAAAGGGTAAATGAATCGCCTGAAACATTATAATCCACATCGTTTAAACTAACTAACGAATTATCATTCTCCCAACTTGCTCCATCAACACTTACGTTGTTCGAGTTATCCCCAAAATCATATATCACAGAGCCCTGATTTTCATTCATTTTATATCCAACTTCTAAACCATAGAAGCTATCCACGGCCCTTCTAAAGCTTTCAATACTAGTTTCATTATCAACCAATAGTCGATGAACTCCACCCGTCAAGTCAGAACCCTTATAGCTATAGTATGGCTGTTGGTCTCCCGAAGACTCTCCTGTACAAATAAGATAATGTTCTCCACATTCAGAATCTATTGTGTCGTTGTGTTGGTTTCCTGGATAAATAAAGGCTATAGGAGTTACTGATAAGTTCCCTTGAATAACTTCTTTTATCTCCGTAAAGGCTTCTTGTCTCTGCTCTCCGCTTAGGGTTGTCAGATGCGATGAATTAATACTATGAGCAGCAACTCCCCAGCCTTCAGTTTGTAGTTCTTGGATTTCAGTCCAATTCATTCTACCATAGACTTCCCCGTGGTCTTGTCCTATAACTCTTGAAATTAATCCGTTTACTCCCACAAGCCCATAGGAATCCATGATTGGATATGCATTTGTATAGACATTTACAAAGCCATCATCGAAAACAATTATTACGGGTTTTTTAGGCATGACAAAGTCTCCTTGAATCCAATTATAATAATCCTCAAAGGTTATAGCCGTAAAGCCAGCCCCACTTAAATATCCCATTTGCGCATCGAAATTTGTTGTGTTAACAATTGTGTCCACGGATAAGTCATCCCTAACTTGATGGTAAGATAAGACAGGTATTTTCATTCCTAGTCTTTTGGCACTTGAATTATACAGGCTTCTAACTTGCTCTGTTCTAAGGCTGTAATTATATATTTTAAAATCGTCGATTGAACCGTTATAATATCCACTATCTGAAGCCGTGTTTCCTAGGGTTACATTTATGTCGTCGTAGTACTGAATTGGTGGAACTATTTCTGAGTCTATAACCTCCCCATTTTTATATAGGAATATTTCTGAGCCGTTATAGGAGGCTACAAAGTGATACCATGTATCAACAACTAGAAAGCTATTGGTCTGTGCTATCGTAAAGTTATTTTGGTCTGAACCATTTTGAAAAACATTAAAGCGCATATCGTTTCCGTCATTAGTATGAATATTCCAAACTCTTGTCTTAGAAACATCGTGCTTGCCTGCGATATACCCTACTTCCGCATCGGTAGTAGATGGTTTTTTCATCCAAAAAGAAATAGAAAATGGAGCTGAATAATTTATATTATCATCAATTTGAATCCTATCATCTTCTCCATCAAAATCTAGCCATGTCTGATTATATACCTGGGCGGCTGGAGAACTTATTCCCTCCCCTGTGGGACTTAATACAATTTCTGATAAATATGTCTGATTTTGGCTAGCGGACAGAGTTTCTGTGTTCATGTCCCTTTGGACATCTGCAGTATAACCTAGGGTAAAGGCTCCCAATGTCACAACTACTAAAGCTAACATAAAGAAAGCAATCGGACTAATCCCTTTCTTGTTTTTTGAAATAAATTTAAGCTTCATGAAAAGAAATAGAGTAATTTTCTATTTAAACAAGGGCATATTTTATTCCCAATAAATTCCCATTTTATTCCCAAAACAAGGGGTCATATATATTAAGTCGATGTATTATCTTTGCTTAGAGAGCTTCCCAGAGCTTAAAATTTATTTAAACAGCGTCGGAAAACTCACTTTTTATGTATTATTATCTTCAGCATCTTTTCCCACGAACTTCCCAGTTTTGACGACATCTTTCGCAAACAGCAAGTCTTCCATCTCTTTATCAAACTCCTTATCAGAAATTTTACCCTGTTTGTTTCTAAAAAATAATTCTAAGGCCAACTTAGTAAATGCCAGCTCCTTTGATTGTGCTTGCTGCGCTTTCTTTAGCTCTTCTAACTCCGCTTTTTCTTCCTCTGTTAGTTCCTCTGTAACATAAACCTTTTCAAGCATTGCCTCTTC
>CAZAZO010000053.1:0-6622 GCA_964489675.1 Candidatus Woesearchaeota archaeon
TTCAGTTGGCTTCATTCCACTCATAAATGAGCTCTCAATAAATCCCCTAGCTTTAGGTGATAAATCTCCTTTCTTAAAGAATGGTAATGTTCTTTCTGTATAACCAAAGTCAATTCTTTTACCATTAAGTACCTGCTGTCCAACTGAACAAGCAATCTGTGTAACATTAAGCATACTACCTCTAGCCTTTGCCTTAATCATTTTGTTAACGTTATTGTTTTCTGGGAATTCTTTTCCAACAACATCACCAATCTTTGTTCTAACTTCGTTTAATACCTGTAGGATCTTTAACTCTCTACTCTCCTCAGCATTTCTTCCCGGAAGAAGCTCTAATGAGCCATCATAGTATGATTCTACAATTTTTTGAGTTTCAACTTCTGCTTTAGCCAAAACATCTTCAGTCTTCTTTTTAATAGAATCAGATACGGTCAAATCTTTTACAGAAACAGTAAACCCAGTCCTAGAAAGAAAATTAACTCCTAATGCAAATACTCTCCTTAAAGAATCCATAGCCTCTTCTCTCGTCATTGCGGCATCCACTTTCTTCAAGTCCTCTCCAGATTCTTTTCTAAATCCTCTAGCCGTCATATTTTTTCCCTGGAATTCTTTTGGAAGAATATTATTGAAAACCTTATCTCCTTCGTTAGTTTTATTCAAAGAAAAGTCCCTTGCACCTGAACCAAATAAAAGCTGAGAAGCATCTTCTTTGGATAATTCAGACTCATTAAGTAAGAAATTACCAGTAGCGGCGTCATCAATACAACCCATTAAATTCATGTTTGTCTTCGGAGAAAACAAGTTATTATTAACGTTTAATAAAATTTCAGCCTCTGCTCGTGCCTCTTCTGTTTGTGGACCATGAATGTTCATCTCATCTCCATCAAAGTCCGCATTATATGGATTACATGATGCTGGATGCATTCTAAACGTCCTATATGGTAAAACCTTTACAAAATGTGCCATTAATGAAGCTCTATGTAGCGAAGGGTGACGATTGAATAATACAATGTCGCCGTCCACAAGATGTCTTTCAACTATATACCCTGGCTCAATTTCTTCTGCTAATGCATCTCGAAGTTCTTCTGTTATTCTCTTTCTCTTTCCATCCGGCCTCAATATATAGTTAGCTCCAGGATACTCTAAAGATAAAATAAGTTTTTTACATCTATCCATATTCAAAGTTGTCACTTTTTCTGCTACAGTAATAATCTTTGCAACTTCAAATGGCACACCAACTTCATTAATTTTCAAATTAGGATCTGGAGAAATAACTGTTCTAGCAGAATAATTAACTCTTTTCCCTGCCAGATTCTTTCTAATTCTACCCTCTTTACCCTTAATTCTTTCTGTAATTGTCTTTAATGGCTGACCCGACCTATGTCTTGCCGGAGGAACATTCGCCATTGAATTATCAAAATATGTTGTAACATGATATTGTAATAAGTCCCATAAATCCTCAATAATAACTTCTGGAGCACCAGCATTAAGATTTTCCCAAAGCCTTTGATTTGCTCTTATAATATCACTTAGCTTATGTGTTATATCGTCCTCACTTCTCTCTCCGCTCTCCAATGTAATCGATGGCCTAACTGTTACTGGAGGAACCAATAGGCTTGTTAGAATTGCCCATTCAGGCCTTAGGGTCTCTGCATTAATTCCCAAAATCTTTAAATCTTCATCAGAAACCTTTGCCAATCTTTCTCTAATTTCCGTTGGAAGAAGTCTAGTTCTACCAATCTTAAAGCTAGATGGCTTTTCTAGTTTTACTCTTTCTTGAACAATACTACAATGAGGGCATTTCTTACCATCCTTTGCTTTCTTAATTCTATCCTTTAATCCCTTAGCCAAATCTTTTTCATCCTTTATTAAAACCTTACCACACGCCTCACATGTACTTCTTAAAACAACATCAATAATTGGAAGATATTTAACATGAATAATTGGCCTTGCAAATTCAATCATACCAGGATGGCCAAGACATTCCTTTAGTCGTCCACCACAAGTTCTACACCTAACCCCAGGATCAATTGCCCCAAGTTTCAAATCCATTAACCCACCGTCAACTGGATATCCGTCAACGTCATAAAGTTCTGGTGTTACAACCTTTGCTACGCTAAGCTTCTTGATTTTTTCAGGACTAAGTAGTCCAAACGTCATACTCGCAATTTTCTTATTTACAACTTCAGCCATTTTATTTACCCGCTATACACTCCCTTCCAAGTCTTCTAGCAACATTTTCTGGACAATCTCGCGAATTTGAGCTACAGTATTTATTAAAGCCTGTAGTACTATAATTACAATTTCCCGAATAAGAACAAGCCCTATTATCAGCTCCAGTTTCTCCTAGTGATGACTGCTGTATTCCCATTTTAACAATATTTATTCTTTAGTTCAAATTTAGTTAATAAATGTAATCCCTGAAGCTCCTCGACAAGTAGCTTGAATGCATAACTTACCTCTACTGGCTCTACTTGGTTTGAATTACACAAGCTACAAATTCTTTTCTTGTGTATTTGGTCATCAATCGCAAGACCTCCACACTTAGAACAAATGTGAATTACAACCTTATCAGAATCATATCTTTCTTTTAACAATAATGACGCACCGTGTCCAACTAATGCTTCTTGCTCCATTTCACCAAGCCTAAGTGCTCCACCACGAGCCCTACCTTCAATTGGCTGCCTTGTCAAAAGTGCAATCTTACCCGAAGCTCTAGCATGCATCTTATCTGCTACCATATATTTTAGCTTCATATAAAACATATTTCCAACAAAAATCTTTACAGGCATTCTTTGTCCGGTAACACCATGATAAAACGTTTCTTTACCATCTTCTCTAAATCCTAATTTTTTCAAGTTATTCTCAAGACTATCTAGTCCTTCGTCGGAAAACGGAGAAGCATCAACTATTCTACCAGAAAGAGATGCAACTTTTCCAGCCAGAATGTCTAACAAATAACCAACAGTCATACGAGACGGCACACCGTGCGGATTGAAAATAATATCTGGCCTAACTCCTTTAGCAGTAAATGGAATATCTTCTTCTTTTGCAATTGCTCCAACAATACCCTTTTGTCCATGTGGAACTGAAAACTTATCTCCAAGTTCTGGTATTCTAAGCTCTCTAGTTCTTACTTGAATAATTCTGTTACCTTCTCTATCTTGTGTAATAAATACAGCGTCTACTGTTCCAAACTCTTCTTGACGAATCGCCACCGAATTTTCTTTCTTAGAATGAATAGAAATTTCTCTAGCCTCACTCAAAAATTTCGGAGGAGAAACCTTTCCAATTACAACTTCTCCTTCTACCAAATCAGCTTCTGGATAAACAACACCGTCATCCTCTAAATATCTATAACTTTCTTCCGTTCTGTATCCTGATGTATCTTTCTCCGGGATTAAAACCTCGTCTCGAAGTCCTCCTGCATAATTCAATTCAACTGTTGTATATGGTCTAAACCTAGAACTTCGCCCAAACCCTCTTTCAATTGAACCCTTATTCAAAACAACACTATCTTCAATATTATAACCGCTATAAGGCATAATCGCAACAACTACATTTTGTCCAACAGGATGAACATCTAACGTATCATAAACAAAACTTCTAACAACTGGACGCTGTGGATAATGCAAAACACTAACATCTGTGTCTACCCTTACTGGATAATTAGCTGCATAAATTCCAAGACCCTGCCTATAAGCTCTAGACCCACCCTTAACCATACGAGCAGGAGGGTTGTGATTAGCAAATGGAATCATTGATACACTAACCCCTAAAGCATCAATCTTATCAATCTCTAAATGTGTGTGCTCTGCTGTTAATTCTTCTTCTTCAAACGTAATATAACAATCTTCTTCTTCGCTAGCATCTAAATACTCTATAACTCCCTGTTTCAATAAATCTTCCCACGACAAAGTCCCTTGTTTTACCATCTCAAGATGCTCTTGTTGTAATTTCGCCTTACCATCTTCAACAACCACAACTGGCCTCAAAACTCTTCCAATCTCTGTTGAAATAAACACCGTATCTAAATATTTCTCAAACTTAACAGATGTTTCAATTGGTAAATTACCCGAACGCCTCTCCATCTTTACTGCCTTCACAAGTGCTTCTGGATCTTTTACGTCTCCAATAAATCTACCGTTATAAAAAACATCAAAATTTCCTTCTTCATGAAGCATTCCAGCCTTTTCCAAGTGAGCCAAAAATTCTTTATCGTCCATATTTACTCTAGTAGAAATTCTTGCTAAAATTGCTAAATTTTTCCTAAGACCAATTTCAGTTCCTTCCGGAGTCTCCACAGGACAAAATCTTCCATAATGTGTTGGATGAACTGTCCTTGCTGCAAAATTCTCTTGCTCTCCAGGCAGGTTAGAAGTAACTCTTTGCAATTGACTCATTCCTGCAAATGAATTATTTTTATCCATGTTTTGTGTAACTCCCTTTCTTTCTCCAATCCAAGAGCCCGTTGCAATTGAAGATTCAATTCTATGAGAGAAAAGAGTTGACTTAGCTAATGTCTTAATTGAATAGAATTTTCTTCTCTTTACTGTTTTTTGCAAAGAATGCTGAACTTCTCGAAGTAAAATGTTTAAATTTACCCTAAACAAATCCGCCAAAAGGTCACCAGATAACCTAACCCTTTTGTTTGCATAATGATCCTTATCTGTCATTGAATCCTCTGGATGCTCTTTTGCTACATAGTATTGTTTTAAGAATTTACAAAGAGTTCTTGCTTTTTCCACTCGAGACTTT
Organism: Candidatus Woesearchaeota archaeon; assembly: GCA_964489675.1. Lineage (GTDB taxonomy): Archaea > Nanobdellota > Nanobdellia > Pacearchaeales > GW2011-AR1 > JAGVXH01. The sequence goes on from CAZAZO010000053.1 coordinate 4,756, forward strand.
TTATCAACTCCAATATGGGGCAAGAAGTAAGAATCCATTCTTTGTTTTACTCTGTCTAAAATCTCTTTTTGTGTTCCCTGAAGAGATGATTTTTCTGCAATCCACATTAATGCGTCTTGTTCTGTACCAATATTTGCAAATTCATAAAGATTAACAATTAAACTGTCAGTTTGTTTTCCTACCAACTTTGAGATTTCAGCATCGCTAGTCATACCAAGAGCCTTTAGTAAAATAACTACTGGAATATCTCTAAATCTTGAAAAACTAATATCCATAATACCATCGTTATTCTCACTCATGGAAACTGGAATCTTGTAGGCCCCTCTTTGTGAAAATATCCTAAGAAGAAGTATGTTCTTTAGTTTTTGTCTTTCGATAAATGTCTGGTTTGAGGCAAGATCTTCTGCCATAATCATAATTCTTTCATTACCATTAATTAAAAAATATCCTCCAGGGTCTTTTGGATCGATAAAGTTTGCTACAAGTTCTTCTTCGCTCAAACCCTCTAAGTTACACGCAGCACTTCTAACCATAGTTGGCATTCTTCCCAATTGAACAACGGAGCTTTCAGCTTGGCCACCATAGTTAATGCTCATCTCTAATTTTATAGGCGCAGAATAAGTAAGATTTCTAAGTCTAGCTTCTGCTGGAGTCATTGGCTTAACTGAACCGTCCGACTCAACAATATTTGGCTTTTCAACAGTTATTTTACCAAGCTTAATTTCAAAATCTTCATTAGGTAGTCCGTCGGAAAGCTCTGTCACAATTTCTTGAAGTCGTTGCTCTATAAAATTATTAAAAGACTTTATATTCGACTCTACAAGAGAATGTGTTTTCAAATAATCTTTTACTAATACGTGTTCTTTATCCATTTTTATTTCCTTATAAAATTGATTTATGAAACAACTTGTTTGTTGCTTTATACATTAAATCACAACTCTAAAATAAGCTTCCTCCTTTCGTTCAATCTTAATAACATCTCCTTTTTGACACTCTTCTTCAAGAGCTGGATCTTTAATAGAAATTTTTGGTAATTGGGCAAGAGCTATGTTGTATTTTTTTAAAACCTTCTCGACCATTTCTGGTTCCAGTTTTGTTTGTTTTGGTTGAAGCGCGTGCATTATTTATATTAATAATTTTTAGATAATAAAAAGTAAAAAAATGCCTTTAAAAACCTTTTGGTGGTAACAGTATTCTTGAATCTTTTGCCAATAAAATCGACGAAAAGAGAATCCATTTTGTCAGTAATTTAATCTTAAAAACATAAATAAGATTTATAAAGGGTAGTTTTAACTAATTACTATGGCAAAAATTATTGTTATTAATTCAGGTAAAGGAGGTGTCGGCAAAACCACGACGGCAATTAATCTTGGAGCAGGCCTAAATAAACTCTCTAAAAACGTAGTCGTAGTAGATGCAAATTTAAACACACCCAATGTCGGCATTCATCTAGGGGCTCCAATCGTTCCAGTAACATTAAATCATGTTCTTAAGGGAAAGGCCGAAATTGACGAGGCTGTTTATGAACATTCTTCTGGAACAAAAATTATTCCCTCATCTTTGTCCATTAAAGAACTAACAAAATTTAACACTAAAAAGTTCCCCGAGCTAGGAAGCAAATTAAAAGATAAATATGAATATATTATTTTTGATTGCGCAGCTGGATTTAGTGAAGAAGTAATAGCTGTTATGGATTTGGCTGACGAAATAATAATTGTAACTAATCCTGAAATGCCAGCAGTAACAGACGCCTTAAAGTCTGTAAAAGTTGCTAGAGACAGGGGAAAAGAAATCAAGGGTGTTGTTGTTACAAGGCATAAAAGTGCTAAATATGAAATGCCACTCTCATCCATAAAGTCCATGCTCG
>CAZAZO010000054.1:0-6606 GCA_964489675.1 Candidatus Woesearchaeota archaeon
ATTTGTCAGGCGCAAAAGAAAATAGTCTTATGCTAGATCCATTTTGTGGAATTGGAGGGATCCTAATTGAAGCACTCGTTCAAAACATTAAAGTTTATGGTGTAGATAAAGACGCGAAAGCAATTAAAGGAGCATTAGAGAACATGAAATGGCTAAAACAAAATTTCAAAATAAAAACCCCCTATATTATTGAGAGATGGGATGCAAGAAAAACTCCCGATAAACAGTTCGACGCAATTGCAACCGAAACTCCACTCGGAAAAGTGGTAAAGCACAGACTAAATAAAAAAGAAGCAGAAGAAATTATTACAGGATTTGAAAGATTAATTATTCCCATATTGGCTCATCTAAAACGCGTAAAAAAACCAAATGCTAAAATCGCAATAACATTCCCAAAAATCGGAGAAACAAGAGTAGATTACGAAAAAGTAGCAGAAGAAACCAGATTAAAAAAAATCACTGGACCAATTTTTGAAGGTAGAAATAAGCAGTTCATCGGACGAGACATTGTGGTTTGGGAATAGAAAAATTCTATTAAATTGATTTTGAGAACAGATTACATCTGACAACAATATTAACGATAAATTATTAAAGTATACCTGTTTTCATCTAATTATGAATAAAAACATTAATAAGATCTTAATAACAATATCTCAAAAATTAGCAACTCATAAAATTAAATATGCCTTTGTTGGTAGCTCAAGCTTGGCGCTTCAAGGTATTACCATCAAACCCCATGATATTGATATTGCTACTTCAAATAAAGGATTAAAATTGATTCAAGATGAATTTAAAGAATTTATAAAAATTCCGATTAAAAAAAGATTGTCTAAAATAAATTTAAAATTTGGAATTAAATCTTATGCAAATTTTTTAACTTTAGAAATTCAGAATGTAAAAATCGAAGTAATGTCCGGATTAAAAATAAAAAATCATAAATTAAACTTCAAGAAAAAAGATATCGTTTATGTGATGAAGGGTAAACTAAAACTCCCATGTCTAAGTATTAAGAAAATATATGACGCCTATGTTTTAGCTGAAAACGATAGTAAAATAAAGTTGATTGAACCTTATCTAAATTAATTAGCACTATCTTCTCCTTATGAGTTTTACCAAAGGCTAGCTATATCCTAGCGCTCTTCCAAACATACTCAAAATACTCTTTGTATTTGTCAGCAACTTGCTTACTATGAATTACAAATGCAACTGGATTTTCTCCCCAAACTAACGTCAAAACATTATCTTTCCAAATAGCAATATTTGTAGGAATCTTAATTGATGTATATTTTATCTTCGTATTCTTCATTGACTTTGGAAAGTTTTCCCTAATTCCCTGCTTTGCCTCTGGCCTTAAAATTACTCTAGCCCCAGCCCCCTTCTCTACTCGCCTTTGATGAAACTTTCTAATAAATCCGCTAACAAATTTTTCTTCCGCCTCAACCTTGCCTAGACCAAATGCGATATATTCATCCGCTCCTCCCAAGCTAGATAAAATCTCATTATAAACCGTCTTCCATCCCTCTATCCCCGTATAAACTCGCGCCTCTTGTTTTTCTAAATGCATATTTTGATATCTTTTTAACTCGGGAAGGAATTTTTTAGTCTCATCAATACTTATATTAATTTCATTTTTCTTCACATTAAGATAGTCTATTATCCTATCAGGATCCGTTGCTTCAAAATATTTAACATTATTTTTAGTAACCTCTGTCGCAAGACCCCTTCTTTTCAATCTTTCGAGAACATCATAAACTTTACTTCTAGAAACTTTTCCCTGTTTAATAACATCACCCGTCGAAGTAGTACCCAATCTAAGTAAAACTAAGTAAACATCTGCCTCGGTTTTTGTAAGCCCCGCCCTTTCTAAATTTTCTGTATCCATAACTATGCCAACAAAAGAAGCTATTTAAGTTTTTAGATTGTATTCTCCTGGGGGGAAGATTATATTTATCAATTAAATCATACCTACTATATAATGATAACCTTTTGATCACAAAAACTGAAAGGAGGTTAAACAAATAAGAAAAATGGAAGGACTAAAACAAAAATGCGGAATGTACCTAGCAAGAGGAGGCTTCGATAAGAGCCTAAATACTCTATATAGCAATAGTCTAGATCCTGTTTCAATGAAAGACTATGTGAAAGCTGTATATAACAATCCACCAAGAAGCGTTATAGAACTAGAGGGATCATTTGTAAAAGAAGGCGCTGTCTATATACCTGGGAGAAAAATCCTACTAGTTAAAGACTCACCATTGATTGAAAGAGCTACCGCAAAGGATCTCGCAGCCAAATTAAGACCATCGTGGGAAGAAATGAAAAAAGAAACAAACGCCTTGTTTAAATCAGGAGAATGGGACAAAGCAAGAGAAATCGAAAATAATTGGGCGCTATATCCACTATATATATCTAATGCAAACGAGTACTTAGATATAGTCGAAGAAGATCGAAATAAAAGTCCAAAAGACAGGAGAGCTTTAGACGCTACAAAGTACTTCACTGATAAGAGTGTGGTCGGACTTCCAGCCGATAAAGTCTCAGAGCATGAATTGTTTCAATGGGCACTTGGAGACAAAATAAATCAATATTTAGCTATGTATATACAAGATAAAAATTCTCGCGACATATGGATATCAATTGGAAATTCTAATATAAGAGACATGGGAAACAGCCCTCACGCTAGACAAATATGGTTTTCCCCTGCGGAAAATGAAATAATGGCAGCAAGAAACGACAAGCATCTTTTATTCGGAAGATTCTGGGGCAAAGCAAAACAATTTTAATTTTTTTATATTTTAAAAAATACAAAATCTACTGATAGGTAGATGCAAAAAAAGCTATCTATTGTTCATACTACCAACCCTCTCAGCATCAAACAATACTTTTGAAACAAATTATTCATCCAAATCTTCGCTAATTTCAAAATTAGAACTTCTTTCAACCAGGATATTAGAAGGATCTGAAGATCTAGCGACTTCGGAAAGGTTATCTCTCATTAATAAAAAAGACAAAACCACTATAAAAACCTATAGGAAAACTGCAATTCGACGAAAAACTTAAAAAGAGAATTAACCTTAAGTCATTATTATACGATTATTTGGTCTAGCCTGCCCTTGAGAGGAATAATCGATTCCCGGCTGGGCCTGCAATTCTATTCTTTTTTAGCAGTATCTCATCTTACGCGGAATCTTTTATATTGATCAAGTTATTCGATAAAGAACAACAAAATGACAGAAGAAGATAAATATAGCAAGAGAAAGATAAACTTTAAACATAATCTTAGTGAATACTGGACTCTTCTAAAGAAATACAAGCCCCTTTTGTTCGGATTACTATTTGTTGTATTTTTAATAGAAGCTGCTCACATCATTCCAAAATTTCTATTTAAAACACTCGTAGATGAAGGAACAGCATTTGCAGCAGGGAACCTAGATTTATCTAAATTCAGTTTTATACTTTTATTGTTGGCAGGAATTTATATCGGAACTAATTTTATTCAAATTATTTCATCCTGGTTTAGAAGTTATTTCCTAGCACACTTAGAAACAAAAGTTATGATGGACATTAAAAAGAAATACTTTTCCCATATATTAGGATTAGATAATGAATTTCATTCGACAAATAAAACTGGATCTCTTATTTCTAGATTAATTAGAGGATCCGGGGCAGTTGAAAGAATGACTGATGTAGTTGCATTCAATTTTGCTCCACTAATATTCCAACTAATAGTAATCGGAATTTCCTTTGCATATTTCTCCATTGCATCAACCGTAGTAATACTAATTATTACTGTAAGCTTTATTACATTCAGCTTCTTTGTGCAGCAAGCTCAACAATCTTCCAGGCTATACGCCAATAAGATGGCAGACATAGAAAAGGCAAATATCAGCGATGTTTTTACCAATATAGATTCAGTAAAATTCTTTGGAAAAGAAAATCTAATTAAAAAACGATTCGACAAATTAATTAACAAAACCCGAAGAGCAGACCTAAAAGCTTGGTCTTATTTCCGACTTATGACAGTAGGACAAATTTCGATAGTAGTAATTGGCACAATTTTGATACTGTATTTTCCACTCATGAAATTTTTAGCAGGAGAAATAAGCCTAGGCTCCATAGTTTTTATCTATACTACATACGGAACATTAATGGGTCCAATTTGGGGATTCGTACATGGGATGCAAGGATCCTACAGATCCATGGCAGATTTTCAAGACCTATTCGAATACGGAAAACGAAAAAATAAGATTAAGGATAAAAAAGGCTCCAAGGACATTAAAATCCAAAAAGGCCAAATAGAATTCAAAAACATAGACTTTAGTTACAACAAGAATAGAAAGATCTTTGAAAAATTCAACTTAAAAATTCCCGCAAATAAAACAGTAGCATTTGTTGGACATTCTGGTTGTGGAAAATCTTCCCTGATAAAACTACTCTATAGGCTATACGATGTAAATGCGGGAGAAATCTTAGTTGACAACCAAAACATTAAGAACATAAAACAAGAGTCGCTTAGAAGTGAAATGAGCATCGTGCCTCAAGAATGTATTTTGTTTGATGACACAATTTACAACAACATTAAATTCGCCAACCCAAAAGCGAAAAAGAAAGAAGTCTTAGAGGCTATTAGGTTTGCTCAATTAGACAAAATAATTGATACCTTCCCAGAAAAAGAAAACACAATCGTAGGAGAGCGAGGAGTAAAACTTTCAGGCGGAGAAAAACAAAGAGTAAGTATAGCTAGAGCCATTTTAGCAGACAAAAAGATTCTTGTCCTAGATGAAGCGACTTCTGCTCTTGACAGTGAAACAGAATGGCAAATACAACAAGACCTAGAGAAGTTAATGAAAGGAAGAACCAGTATAGTCATAGCTCACAGGCTCTCCACTATTATGAAAGCTGATATGATTGTTGTAATGAAAGATGGAAAGATTGAGCAAATGGGAACGCACAGAGAACTAATCACCGAAGGTGGTGAATACGCTAGACTTTGGAACTTCCAAAAAGGAGGATTTGTTGAATAGGTTTTTATAGTTAAAAACCCAATTAATTCAGAAGAGATGAAATTTAAAAAATTCTTTCAAAGAGATGAACTAAAGCTTCTTTGGCCATTTTATGTTGAATCATTAATTCTATCAATTTTCTTCATAGTTTTCCCGTTCCAAGTATTTTATTTTCTAAGTATTGGATTCAACTTATTTCAAGTAGGCCTACTAACTTCTGCCCAGCTCTTAGCTGCATTTTTATTTGAAATTCCAACAGGTGCAGTAGCAGACATCTTCGGCAGAAAAATCTCTACGATAATTGGACAATTCCTAGCGGGAGCTGCAATATTGGCGGTATTTTTCACAGACAATTTTTTCATAATTTTTACCCTAATGTTTATTTGGGGACTTGCTCAAACATTTGTTTCAGGAGCATACGAGGCATGGATAGTAGATAAGCTAAAACAAAAAAAACAAGACCACCTAATCCAAGAATACTATTCAAAAACCCATAGCTTTTACAATCTCTCACTTCTAATAGCAGGTATACTTGGTGCATTTTTAGTTAAAATATATGGACTAAAAATAGTTTGGCCAATAACTAGCATTTGTTTTTTTACAGTTGGTATAATGCTAATGTTTGTCTCAGAAAATCACAAAAGAAAAAAAGCCAATCTAAAACAGCATTTTGCAGAATTTAAAAATCAAACAACAAGCTCAATAAAATACTCTTTCAAAAATAAAAATATAAGACTATTGTTATTCGCTGCTCTACTATTCGGAGCACTAGTGCCATTGACAACAGATTTAACATGGACTGCATTCTTTAAAGATCTAGGAATCCAAGAACACTGGATCGGATATCTTTTTTCACTTACCATGGTGGTTGGAATATTTACTCCTCACCTAGTCAAAGGACTTGTAAAAAAACTTGGTGGATACAAAAATCACCTAATGGCAGTTCTTTCATTAATGCTATCATTCTTGATTATGACACTATTCATTTCAGGACTAGCACAAGCAATAATCATGTTCATACTTCTTGTAGCCATGTGGGACTTTTATCTTCCAGCAAAAACTCCTTTCTTTCAAAGCTTTGTACCATCAAAAATGCGGGCAACCATTAATTCAATAAATTCTCAAATTAGATCCCTTATGGGAATAATTGTAACTCCACTAGTAGGCCTAATAGCAGACATAATCGGACCGCAATACACAATTAGCCTTGGGGCAATATTTTTAATTCCAATTATCTATATATATTCAAAAGTCAAAGAAAAGAAATAATTAAAAACAAGCTACTATTAAAATAATTATGAAAAAGAGAAAAATCATAGGACTACTTTTTGTATTTTCAGGGATGATTCTAATATTAAGAGAAGCAAAAATCACCGGGGCCGTTGTTGGTGGAGGATTCTTTAGCTGGATAACTATGGTGGGGTTGTTGAGTTTTCTGTTAGGTGGGGTAATGGTATTAATGGAAGGAACGAAAGGAGAGAGGACTAATCTCATAAAAAGGCTAATAAGAGGAGAGGTCTTAGACGCTTGGGAAGCTGAGAAACTTGGCAACTTAGATAATACAGAGCCCTCAGCTCCAATTAAATATATTATTCATGGAAAC
>CAZAZO010000055.1:0-6542 GCA_964489675.1 Candidatus Woesearchaeota archaeon
ATATAAGTGAAGGTGAAGCAGGGGGTGTAAAAAAAGAGCTTGGAATCAAAAAAGACGATGCATTCATAATTATTACAACAACTGAGGACAATGCGGCAAAGGCATATATGGCCATTGAGCAAAGATTGAAGCTTTTGTCTAAGGGTGTCCCAAAAGAAGTTAGAAAATCTAATCCTGATTCAACAACTTCATTTCTTCGACCAATGCCGGGCTCAGCTAGAATGTATCCTGAAACAGACTGTGAGCTTTTGACAATTAAAAAACAATTAGTTGATGATACTAAAAAGAACTTGCCAAAGCTTGCCAGTGAGAATAAAAGATATCTTCAAGAATTTGGGCTTAATGATGAATTAATTAAAGTGATCTTAAAACAGAACAAACTAGAAGAGTTCAAAGAATTAACAACAGTGACTGACCATTATGACTCAATTGCAAAAGCATTGACTATTTTCCCAACAGAATTAGCTAAGAAGAGCAAGAAAAAAGTCGAGGAAATTCTTAACTTAGATATTTTGGCTGCTGTTCTTGAGAAGGTTGGAAATGATATTGTCCCTAATGACTTGAAGAGGGTTTTGGAAAAGTTAGTTAATGGTGAGGAACTAAAGGATGCCCTGAAGAAAGAAAATATTGATTTGAACAAAGTGGTAAAAGACCTTGTAGCAGAAAAGCCGGGACTTTCGGTTGGTGCTTATATGGGGCTTATCATGGCAAAATACAGGGGCCAAGTTGGGGGCAAGGAGATTATGGATGAATTGAGGCGGGTTCTGAAATAGTATCATAATCCTTATAAAGCACTTCTAGACATAACATGTATGAGTCATCCTAATTATAGACCTTCCGTTTGGCTTGCAGGAATTGGGCCAGTTAGACCAACCATAGACAATAAAACAAGAATTGTGGTAGAAATAGTAGACAACTCTACCTTCTATGACGGAATCAACATTGACTCTACGTCAGAAAGTATTCCTGAGCTACTTTTGCCAATGCCATATGAAGCCAAACTCTCTCCACAACTAGATTCCTGCCCCCCAAGAACTGCTAGAAAACTACTAAGACAAAATGCTCAATTTGACCCGAAAGAGTATGGAATGTTGAAGATTAGAGGAAAAAGAAAGTAAATTCTACTCCTTAAACCAGCCCGCTATCAAGTAATATACTAAAAAAGCCATTGCAGCTCCCACAACAACATTTATCCAAGTTTTTGAGCTTCCTGCCAGCGTGCCAAACATTGCACCCAATGCTCCACAAATTCCGGCTAGAACACTCATTTTCTTTTTGTTTGCACCACTTTTTCTCTTCATGTTATATTGGTAAATTATTTAGTATAAAAATGTTAGCCTAGATCAATCTTCGGCTTCGTCTAGAGCATTTACTAGGCCGGATAAACTATCTCTTAAGGCCGAATATTCTTCACTTCCTATCAATTTTTCATAAATCTCTGGGCTAGAACACTCCAAGTCTCTTAAATAGCTTATAATTTCACCTATGCCATCTGTATATTGAGAAATATATCTTTTGGCATCTGCAAAATCCCTGCCTTCTTCGCCACCTTCCTCGTCAATCCATGTCATATTAAATAAAGGTTAATCTAATATAAAAACATTTTGCACACCTCTAACTACAAAGATCACATTAAAAGTAAAAAAGTGTGAAAATCACGATTCTTTTTTTACCATTACAATTTCTAATATTCCACGACGGTAATGGTGCCTTGTTAGCTCAGGAATAATTGTTAATGGAAGCTCGAGTAGGCGGTAAAAAGACATGTGCACTCTTTCGTGCAAGTAAAAATCGCCCTTATCAAGATCTCCTTTTTCAAGTAACTCAGCATAAACTCTTAAGGTGTCTGCAGAAACATCAACATGTAAGTTACGTGGGTTAATTCCCGGCATTTCAACTTCGGCAACGAGGTGTTCTCCTTCTTCTTTTAGGTCAACGCGTGGCCTTCGCTGATTCATTTGGAGGATTCCCATTTTATAGCCTCCCTTGTATATAATTAAGGTAAACAAAATATAAATAATTTTTGGTGAAAGGCAAATTAGGCTCCCCTGTACTCTGCGGTCCTTAGTCTGCCCAAAAGTGTTTTTCCATATCTGTCCAATATATCGTTAACAGTTTTTTTAGTATCTCCTACTGCCCCATTCATTTTCAAGTCATAATCTGTTCTAACGGGAAGACCTGCGCCCCTGACTCCTTCTGGGCATGTTACTAATTCATATAAGGGCGCTTCTTTGTCTCTGCATAGATGCCAATAACATGGTCTGAAAAATGCGCTGGCTGTTTTCTTGGTAAATCCAAAAGTTCTTTGCAAAGAATCAACTACATAATCTTCAACAGCTCTTGAATCATTTACTCTTCTACTGGAGCCAATAAGAAAATGATGAATAGCAACCTCAATTATTGATTTTACTTTCTGATGTTCTCTCTCCATCAGGATACTATAAGATACCCGACTTATTTAAACAAAATTATATTAAAAAATATATATCACAGACCAACAATTATTTAAATCTAGATTTACTTTCTAAGGTATATTTTTAGTCAGTAAATTAATAATACAACTAATCAAGAGAATCCCAAGAATATATTCTTAGTCCGTCTTTTCCGAAATCTGAGACACTGATATCTTCGGCAATATCAAATCTTTCTCCGAATCTATGAAGATGGCCGACTAGGCCTCTTTCCATTTTTCTAAATATAAGCTCCTCTGGCGCTGCATGGCAAAGAGTGCTATAATCTTCAGGCGCTACCCCCCTACTCTCCCAATACTGCCTTGCCCAAGGATCTACTTTTTCAGAAATCTCAGAAACTCTCACGCTATGAAAATGCTTGCCCTTTAATTTCCAAAATGGGAATCTTTCATCTAGCTGGTGATCATTAAGCACATGACTAGAAAAAAGAACTGGCACTCTTCCTTGATCTAATGATTCTTGATGTTTTGATAAAACTGATTCATATCTGTCTAAATTAAGTGCCATTATAGCATTTTTAATTCCTAATGCCCAATCACCCTCTCCCATATCCCCGTAGGCGTTTCTTAAGTTATCATTTAATGTCTCTGAATTAAACCCTGATCAAATGCCAGATACCTTAAGCCAATCTCCTTAGAGTGCAATGAAAAAAATTCACTAATCCCTGGATCGTAATCTACATAATATTCAGAATAAGCTTGAAAGTGGCGTGCCCCAAATTCTATTAAAGCAACATCGGAAAATTGGATTCCACTATTTCTTATCGAAGCGAGCATAAACGCCAACTGTCTCCCTCTTTGAAACAGGGCTGATTCTCTATCAATACCTGACAAAAGAACCATTTCTCTATTCACTTGTTCAATATCTGCGAGTCTCATCTTATTAATCTATCAGAACTCTTTTTCCTTTTGGGGTGAAATAATATCTATCTTTATATTTTTAAACTTATTGAGCTAATCTTTATTATTAAACCAACTTATTTTCTTTCCTCTTGGCAGTTGCTTAACTGCCCATTCTGCCTTACAGGCATCAGACTTACTCTCGCAAATCTTAGTTGCAATTAAATGAGAAAACCCCTTTGCCGCGACATATTTACTGCCTTTGCCTGAGGTATGCGCCTTCATTCTTTTTTCGATATCATTGGTAACCCCGGTATAATAAGACCCATCCATGCACTGCAAGATGTATACCACCCACTGTTTTTTTGACATAGTAGTTATTAGTGGATATAGGTTATAAAACTTGCCTGAGTATACCAATCGAAACATATATATATTAGCTATTCGTTACTTTGTCATGGCGACAGAAAGGTATGGGACTAAATTTTCTGTATTGGCTGTACCGGAAAGGCAAAATATGTTTTTGATGAATATGCGAGTTTATGACATGAAGGATGGCCAAGAATACCCCGAGGGGAAGGATCTGATTTTGGGGAGTCAAAGATATAAAACCCACATGATTGGAGATTCTAATGAGCCATGTTCTGTTATTTGGTGTGCTGTGTATAATGTTGGTTGGAGTGGTGGCAATTAGAAATAAATTATGTTATCAAAATTAAAATACTTCTCCCTGATAAGCAATACAATTAACACAATAATACTTAAAAATACACAGCGGCGCTATCTTTTATGCCAGAAGTAGACAACACACCATTTATGTATGAAGCGAATAACAATACTGGTGAAGACAGAAGCGAATACCAAGCAAAACCCATTGCTCCAAAATATGAAATGAGCGGAGCGTATAGATCATATCGGGGGAGTTTGGGAAGAGGCGAGTATTCTTTTTAGGGGATTAAAAACTTAAATTTAAGAATTATGTCATTTTTTACTGACAATGCTTACCAATCGCTCTTCTTTTAAATTCTTCTAACTCTACTTTGAGAAATTCCAATAAGTTACTGCGAATTGCTGCGACCTCTTCTTTTCTTGTGGGAACTGTACTGAATCCTAAGCAAAATTTAGAAATTTCTTCTGGGCCGTATGGAGAAACTCTCGTTAGTGTATCATGATGATTTAATAAAAGCCGCGTGGAGTCATAATCTTCAAAAACTACATAGCCATCTTTAATCTCCCTAAATACATGTGGGCTAGAATAAGGAGAAATGCTATAAAATGGAGACCTTCCTAGCTCGACTCCAGTCTTATCTTTAAATTGCGTACCCGCCGGAGAAGGCCCGCTGCTGCTATCTAATAAAACTCTCATGTAAGACACTATGTATCTGGTGGTTTAAATGGATTATTGTGCTGAAGTTGGGGCTGAGAACGCCCCAACCGCGTGGGACATCATTACAATAATTACATAAAGTAGTCTGGCGGTCTTCGATCTGAAGTGAGGTAGGGAGGATCGTTTAATTTTAATAGTAGCTTAACTATACTTTTCTATGTTAAAAGAAGTAGAAACCTATATTGATAAATTTCCTAAGGATATCCAGGCAATTTTGATAAAGATTAGAAGGATTATAGAAAAAATTTATACTGATGATTCCGAAAAGATGCTGTATGGCGTTCCGGGATTCAAAAAGGGGGAAACATTTGTTGCATATGCTGCATTCAAAAATCATGTGGGACTGTATCCAAGACCCAAAACAATTGAACACTTCTCAGAGGAACTTAAAGAATATAAAACATCAAGGGGCGGAATTCAGTTTCCTTTGGATAAAGTGATGCCTTATAAACTAATTAAGAAAATTTGCGAATATGAGTTTGGGTGTTAGATGCGTTAGAATTAGAATAATTTTCGAACTTACCAACTTTATCTTTCAATTAGGGAAACTCGTTCAGGGAAGCTTTTTTGAAATGGAGCGTATTCCAAGCACCCAAACTTTCACTATAAGACAACTTACCAGTCAACTAGGTTGCTTTTTGGTCCGGCTCTAATAGCTTTAATCCTTGTTCTGTGTATTTCATGTCTACAAAATAAAAAATGTCTACAAAAATGTCTACATCTAGCAACTATTCTTTAAGTTCTTTCTTGGTTTTCTTATACTCCCTCAGTAAAAATTCTATAGTAGGTCGAATATTTTTTTCTTTCTCATATACCTGTAATGTTTTATAATAATCAAAACGATCTTTTAATTCGATATTTATGGGCGGTAAATCGTTTTTAATCAAAATATTATTCAAAATAATTCTACCCACTCTCCCATTTCCATCGGCAAAAGGATGAATATTCTCAAATTGATTATGAACAACTGCCGCTAGCAATAGCGGGGGATATTTATTTTTATTTTTAGTATACCATTTAACCAGATTTTCTAAAAGACCCATGATTCTGCTTTGAGGAGCGCCCTCATGAAGAATAAAACCTGAAGAATTTACAACAGCAACCTCTTCTCCCTTCTTTCTAAACTTCCCCGCAAATGACTTTGAATTTTTAAAAACAATTTTATGTATTTCTTTCAATAAATTTATAGACAAATGCTCTTTTGTCTCTTGAATAAATCTTATTGCATCTCTAACACCATACGCTTCCGCAATGTCTTCTTTAGGCTTATCAGGCCATTTATTATCTTGCAAAACTCCAAAAACATCTCTTTTCGTTAATCTACTCCCCTCAATGGCATTAGTATCATAAGTAAATATCTTCGAAAAGATTTCCCATTCTTCTTTGGACAAATGGTGAACCTTAAAATCCATTTCCCTTTGGAGTTTTTTAACAAATTTAATTTCATCTTGTGACAAATCTTTTTCTAATGGGTCTTGAATAAACCTATATTTCTCTATTTCCTCAATAATTAATAATTCCGCTTTTTTTCTTCTTTCTTCTAATTTTTCCTTAGACAAATCTGTTCCAAGAAATTTTCTAATCTTGTGAACTTTTTGATCTTCCCTAAAAGAATGTGCCAAATAATATTTAACTTTACCCTTAGAAATCTTTTTCTCTATATACATGTATTTATTATATGTGTCTACATTTATAAATCTTTCTACAAAAATGTCTACAAAGTTCAATGCCTCGCTGGGGCATATAGTATAAACGCCCATCAAATATCATTATATTTTACGCACAAAACTTCAACGCCCGGGAAAAAATAGAGACGCCCACGCCGGGAATTGAACCCGGGTTTCT
>CAZAZO010000056.1:0-6509 GCA_964489675.1 Candidatus Woesearchaeota archaeon
CTAGAAGCTCAACTTCATTCCAGTCTTTCTTGCATACAGAACATCTTTTACCTTCAATCATAGAAAACAGAATAATTGGTGATTTATAAAGAATATTGTGCTGGAGTGTATATATTAGACTTAGAGATTCTCGAGTATTTTTTCTTTGAAGTCTTCTAGCATTTCGACTTGGGTTGCATGGATTTTCTCATCAAATACTAGCCTAGTTCCTTCAAGGCCATATTTTTCTTTTAATATGTTAAGGCTTTCTATATCAAGATTTATAGCTATTGGGATTAATATTATGCTGTTTGTATTGTTTCTTATCAATTCTCCAGCAAATCTTGAAAAGACCTCTTGTTTTTGCTTTTCTATTGTGTCATCTTCGCCGTAATTGTATGTATAAACTAAGGTGTGAAAATATGGGCATTCTTCTTTTAGTTCAATTGAATTTATCCAAAAGATTGTTCTTAGTAGATCATATATTCTGTGTTGTTCTTTTAGTTTGTTTCCCAGAATTTGTGATTTTTCATAGTCAGCAAGAGTTAGTGCATCATCATAGATTTTATTTCCGAATTCAATATTTTTCTTAATTTTATATTCGCAGGAAAAGTCTTCATCTTTTAGAAGTTCTGAGAGTGTTTGAATGTCTAGTAGATTTGTACGAGATCCGACGTATTTGTTATTTATATCGGCCATTCTTGCATCTTCTATTAAAACTCCGATTATCAGCCCAAGTCCAAAAATAAATAGCGCCATAATCAAGGCTTCTAGGAATAAAATGTTATTAGGATTCTTTTTTTTAGTCGCCATTCTACCACTTCATATCTCTTTTTATTAATTTAAATGTTGCGGTTAATAGGATAATGGGGGCTAGCATAAGATAAAATATCATATACAAAATTAACTCAAAAAATCTTTTCCCCTTGAATAGCTCTACTTCAATAATAGACAGTACAAATATTGTGAACAAAAACATTAGCCCAAATAAAACTATGCCAAAATAATTTAGAATTGTTGGAGTAAATGATATTAGATCGCTTCCTTGCACAATTGCGGTATCAGCTATAAGAGAGAATTTAATGAAGATATATTCTTTTACAAATTTTTCCCACAATAAATATCCAAAAAGGCACATGCCAATTATTCCTAATGCAAATCCTAAGACAAAAAATGGCAGAATAAAATATCCTAATATATTTTCTTTGAACCAGTAGTGTTTGTATTTGTATGCTGTTTGCAACCCCCCCATAGTCCACCTATTTCTTTGCCTCCACCAAGGTTTCCATTTGTCGGGAGAAACTGTACTAACGGAGGTTGACATATTCATTTTTCTAGAATAGTTTTTTGATGCTAGGTTCCATGTGATTTCAATGTCTTCTGTTATGTTTTTTGGATCAAATCCTCCGATATCTAGAAGTGCGCTTTTACGGTATATTGCGAATGGGCCTGGGGTCACATAAATGGCATCTACTGGTTCTAATAGTTTTCTAGTTAGTGCAATAGTGGAATATTCAATTGCTTGAAGACGAGAGAGAAGGTTGTGTCTATTTCTAACGAGAATTGGGATGGTTACCACTCCTACATTTTCATCGTCAAAATAACCAATTGTTTTTTGTAGGGCATTGCTTTTTGGAAACGAGTCAGAATCAATTACCACAACTAATTCTCCTTTCGCTTTTTTTATTGCAACATTTAATGAATCTGCTTTTCCGCTATTTTTTTTATTGAGAACTTTTACTTTTGAGAATTCTTTTTCTAGTTTTTTGGCAATTTCTAATGTGTTGTCTGTTGAACCATCATTTATTAATATTATTTCCTTTATGTTGTCGTATTTTAGTTTTGAGACTGATTTTATTGTATCCTCAATTGAGCTGGCTTCGTTGTATGCTGGGATTAGAATTGATACGCCGTATTTTTTTGTTATTTTTGGAGTGCTGTATAGATTATTTTTTATTTTAAAGAAGGAAATTAAGAATAAGGATAGTATATAAATTGAAACGAACATATATAGAAAGTAAATAACGGTAATAGTATCCATTTAATCTTCTCCTTGTTTGTCGTCTTCTTTTTTGTCTTTGCTTACTTTTGAGCCCTTTTCTACGTTGAAGTATTCATAGAATTCTTCAGATAGACTTAAGTCTAGGGTGTGGCCGACGGGCTTTGCAATTACAAGCCCTAAGTCTCTGAATTTTTTTATGTGGTCATAGCTTTTGTTTCCCCTAATTTTTATTACGACGGACTGTTTTATTGGTTGTTTGTATGCTATTATTGCTAGGGTTTCTTGTTCGGCTTTAGTGAATTCGACTTTTCCTGTTGCAAGTTTGTTGATTAGATAATGATATCTTGGTGCAACGTCCATTTTGTAAGCGTTGTTTCTCGTTACGACATTAATAACTCCAGAAGAATATTTTTTTTCAAGTTTACTCAAGATTTCTCTAATCATTATTGGGTTTAGGTCTGTTAGCATGATTAACTCTTGCATGTTTAAGTATCTTCCAGCCACAAACAAGGAGGCTTCGACTTTTTCGATAGCTTCGGTCTCGTTTATCTCAAACTCGTTTTCTATTTCTCCGGCAGTAGAGGATGTTATAATCTTTTTTTCAGAACTGGTTTCTGTGGGGCTATCACTTTCAAATACGTCTTGGATGGCGGATTCTTGAATTGTGTCACCGGTCTTTTCTTGCTCCATAAAAAGTATTAGATTTCAGGTTTTATAAGGGTTTTTAGGGTGTTTGCTTTATTGAAAGTTCTTTTGAAATATAATTCACCTATCTTCTCCCCCGTTATTAAGGGGATATAGATAGGGTTTTGATAAAAAGAATGTGATTTTGTAGATCTTTGACAGTGGGAGTTTTAAAAAATTAAAAAACAAGAGCTCGCTCCCTTCGAGCTCTCGCTAATAAAAATAAAATAAAAAAATATTGTTACTAATTATTGTTAATCAGTAGAATGTTTTTGTTTTAGTACTAAAGCTTCAGTTGGGGTAATTGAAAACCCATTTACGGCATCGTAGGAGGGCTCTTCATACCAGTTGCCTGCACCAACTGTTCCGAATGCACCCTCGCCCATTCGCCAGTCCATTTCAGCTATGTCAGCTATTGTCATTTTTTTTGTCCTCCGTGGTTTAGTTATCCAGGAGAGCTACCGCCAGCTTTTGTAGAGGCCAAAGAATGATGAGTAGATGTTCGTTTGAAAAATCAGTGGCCTCGAGAAAGTTAATGATAGGTCACTAGATTGATCGCAGATGCGACTAGCTTAGTCTTCTTAAATCCAAAGCCAGGCATTTTAGTCTGCATAACAAAATTAGGAATTTGTTCT
This sequence comes from Candidatus Woesearchaeota archaeon, assembly GCA_964489675.1. Lineage (GTDB taxonomy): Archaea > Nanobdellota > Nanobdellia > Pacearchaeales > GW2011-AR1 > JAGVXH01. The sequence goes on from CAZAZO010000056.1 coordinate 3,301, forward strand.
TTAAATACTTTGTGGATTATTTTATAGAGGTGACAAGAGACGGGAGCGAATCTTATTTAAACTAGTTTTGACAATAAAGTTAATGGAAACTACATTAACATATGAGCAATTTGTGGGGCCTCAAGCTAATAATGATTGTCCGAGGTATGATAATTTTTATTGTGATTTTGCAGAGGGTGGGCTAGGTTTTCCTGTTGAGCATATTAGGATATTGCAAAGTCAACAGTTTTCACTTGCAGAAGGTCTTATTTCCGGAATCACGGACTTGACCAGAAGAAGAGATTCTGATCCGTCAACTAATTTTTTAGGAGAAATGAAAAAGATGGAGCCAGAGTTATATCGGGCCTATGTATATCTTAGGAAGAGGGGTTTCTTAAATCATGATTTAGGTGTTGTCGTTGAAGATCTAAAATAATTATTTACCAAAACCCACTAGTCAATAACTCTTCCCAGCTTTTTTCGCCCACAGCACAAAGCATTTCCTTGTAAGTCAAAAGAGGTTTTTTATATCTTGCAAAGTCGTCTACTGCGATTCTTGGACAGGCAAGACAGACAAATGCATCAATTGTGTTGAAGTTTGTGAGTTTGTCTGGTGTGAATTCGGAGAGTGTAATAATAATAGCTTCTTTGTTTGCTTTTTCTAATTTTTCTTTAGCTATTTTTGCTGCTCCAAAATTTTGTCCAGCTTTCATTTCTTGTAGAATTCCAATTGTTTTTGCACCTTTAAATTTTTCAATAGCCATTGCTCGTTGTCTTGCAATTTTATCTCGCACTCCTACCATATTAACGACTTCTTCGTTATAGACGTCTAGTAAAAATACTGGTTTTTCTGTTGTTAGACAGGCTCCCATGGAATGAAAGTTATTTCCTATAATGATAAATGCGTCTACATCATTTTCAATTGTTTTAAGGCCATTAAATTCGCATCCAATGACGTGGCCTTCGTATGCTGAGTATCCTTTTTTTGCGCTTAGAACTATTTCTTTTTTATTGTCTTTATAGAATTTAATAATTTTATCTAAATCGTGTCTGTGTTGTATGCTGTAGCTTAGGCCAATTTTTTTGTAATCTTCTAGCTTTTCTAGTGACTTTTCGAGTAGGAGGTTTAAATCTAATTCATCTTTTATCTCGATATAAAGAATGGGAAAATCTACACTCATAAACTGTGCGTGTCCGAAGTGAACAATTAAATCGCATTCGGCTTTTTTTGCTTCCTCTGTTGAAACACAGCATCCACCCCATGCGGTTTCTCCTGAGAAAACAACTTCGATTCCAAGATCTTCGATTAATTTAGCGACTTTTGGGGCTTTTCCCTTTATGCCTTCGGGTAGTTGGACCAAAACTCTTTTTGGCGACCTTGTCTTTAGTTCAGCGATTAGTTTTTCTTCTTCAAAATTTAACATAAAAATATAGGTTAATTAATGGTTTTAAGTTTAAGGGTTTGGGGGGTGGGTGAGGAAGGGGTTCTAGGAAGTATAGCCGTTCAATTTTTATATTCTGTTTGGTTTATATTTTAATGAGTAAGGACATGTCTACGCTTAAAAGAAGAATTCAAAAGATGCCGAAATTTGTAAAAGATGCTTTGGTGAAGAATAAAGTCTTTGACAGATATAAACAAAGGCCTCCATATCAAAGAAATGATTATTTGTGGTGGATAAATAACGCAAAAAGAGATGAGACCAAACAAAAAAGATTGCGGCAAATGATTGAAGAGCTAAAGGTGGGAAATAAGTATATGAATATGAAATATTCTCCGAGGGGTTAGGGAATCCGTGCAAGAGTATCTATGCTCCAACCGAAACCTACCCCATTTAGTTCACTTTGTGTTAGGGCGTTGGGGTTAATGCTAGTCAGGAATGAAACTTAATAACCACAAAGCCAAAAAATAAACAATAACTGCTGCAAGTCCTAATAGCAACATGGCTGGCAAAAGAGGTAAAGGCCATGCAAAATCTAATGCCTTGCTCATCACTGCACCAAGGAGGCCAGAACCAACAATTAACATAGCTTCCCGATGAACTCTTTTACTCATATATACCACTACATATAAAACCTGATCTTTTTGTCTCCGTTCTTTTTTGCCCTATAATAGAAATGCTTTCCTTTCCACAGGTAGCCCCCTTTAATCTTCTTGTAAGGCTTCTGGTCTTTCTTTATTCTATCTTGCACCCATTCTGGAAGTTCTGGAATTTGTTCCCAACCGTCTGAGGCTTTACTATCTCCTGCAACAAACCCCCTGCAGTTCTTTCTTTATACAATTTCTTCTTTGTAACTTTTGTAATAAATTCATCAGCTTTCTGACTCAATAAGGTTTCATCTCCCAACTGTCTCCTTACTCTTTTTACATGCTTGAAAATCAAACTCGATTTAATCTTTTTGAAAGGCGGCATTTCATTTAGTGGTTGAAAAGTATTATCTCCGTATTGCCAAATATGCTCAAGGTCTTGAGCAAGAATAAAATCTTTAGTTAATAAAACAACGTAACAACAAGGATAAGGAAACATGTGTTCTTTCTTTATTATTCCATCCTTTCTAAATTTAACTTCTACGAAAAAAGCTTCATCCTTATCATTAACAACAATAAAGTCCGGTTGGTGTCTAACAAACCCTGCAGTATCACCCTTTATCTTAACTCTTCTTCTGGCTAATTCTGGGACAGTATGCTCATAGCCATATTTCACAACTTCAAAACCAGCTTCCTCAAATAATTGTTGTACAATTTTTTCAGCCCTTTGTCCAATTGCAAAGGCTTTTTTCACACTATACGGCATATTTTATCCAAGTGTTAAGAATATAAAAAGGTTTAGTTGTTCGTCCTCACCCCCTAATCCATCACGGCAAATCTAAGCAACCCACCAACTCCACCCAAGTTATCAAATTGTACACCCTCAGGTGTTTCGTTTGTTACCATGTGTACTTCAGTAGAACTTGTTTTTGCCAATGCGTCCAATTCTTTGATTTTCTTTTTGTCCAGTGTCTTGGAGATGATTAATTTGTCTACTGCTCCTCGCCCTAGCCTGTCTTCAACTTCTGCCATTCCATATGAGACTTTGTCGGGGTCTTTTGCAAGCCTTTCAAAAAATTCATCTAATATTTGTTTTTGTTTGGTCACTTCTTGTTCGGCTAAGGTTTCTTCACATAAGTTAACTAAGTCAATTAAACCAGCAATTCCGGTTCCGCCTAGGTCTTTTACTGCTAAAACTTTATTT
>CAZAZO010000057.1:0-6471 GCA_964489675.1 Candidatus Woesearchaeota archaeon
GAGAAAGGGATCGGCAACGGCGCGATCAACTTCCGCCTGCACGACTGGCTCATCTAATTCGGCGATTTTCTCTCTTACCTTAGCGTCTCCTTCCTCTGGTCCGTATGAGAATGATCGGCTGCTTCTTCTTGAGCCAAGCATATTTAGTTGTTCTTCACTATACATTTCAGTGGGATGGGGGATTGTTCCTCTATCGAGGGAAGATTTAATGCGGCCAGGGTTTTCACTAATAAAATTTCTAAAGAGAGTATGGTATCTATCAAATATTTTTGCCATTTGTATTATTCCCTTGCTGTTTCTTTTTTGGTATGGTCTTTCCATTATCCGTTTACTCCTAAATAGTTAAGACAGACAATGCTTTTTAAATATAATCCACCCCCCAGGGGTGGGCTATAGTAAGTCTTAAAAAGCTACAAGTTCTTTTTATTGTATGGTAGAAAAATTATTCCAGTTTGGAGAATTGCTTGGTTCAATAGGGCTTACGAGGTCTGAATCAAAAGCATACATTGCTTTATTAGAACTAAAAAAAGCTAGTGCTGGAGAAATTTTAAGAAAGGCAAAAATGAACACTGGTAAAATTTATGACATTTTAAGTTCTCTTAAAAACAAGGGGTTTATAGGAGAAATTACAGAAAACGGAATAAAAAAATTTGTCTCGTCGGATCCAGCCAGAATTTATGACTATCTAGATAAGAAAAAAGAGCAAGTAAAGAACCATAAGGTTTCATTAAATGAGATTCTTCCCTCGGTTTTAAGTAGTCTAAATTCTAGGAAGCAGAAAACAACAATAGAAGTGTATACTGGCATTGAAGGATATAAGATTGCATCTCTGAAAGAAATAAAAAAATACAAGAAGGGGGAGTCTCTGTGTGTTTTTGGGGTGCTGTCTCCAGAAAGATACTCGAAGCCAGTGGATGATTTTTTTATGCAAAAGGTTCGGCCTGCAAGACTAAGACATAAAATTAACATCAAAAAAATTTTCTCTGAAGAAGCCAAAAATTATAGCTCTTATATTGAAAAGTCTTCTGAGGTGCGTTATCTTCCTTATAATTCCCCATTGACGATTAATTTAATAGATGATTTAACGATACTTGAAATATTCTCAGAAGAGATAATTATGATAATCATTGAAAGTGAAGAGGTTGCCAAAAGTTTTAGGGAGCAATTTGAAAGTATTTGGAAAATCGCAAAACCCTAACCTTATATACCCATCACCAATTCTATTTGTATGGCTAAAGATTTACCTTTAATTGAAGCAAAATTCAAAACAACCCCAGCGGATTTTATAGTCGAAGAAGTTCAAGAAAATTGGAATCCGAAAGTTTCTGAAGTTGATAATTTTAATCAGGTTCCTGACTTGTCGGGCTTAGAGCCAAATGAGAATAGAAGTTTTCTTGCTTGTGAATTTGAAAAGAGGGGAATAGATCATTTTTCTGCGATAAAGATTTTGGCAAGTGAGCTTCATAAGGGGGCAGACTCCATTGGTTATGCTGGGATAAAAGATAAGGTGGCGCATACAGTTCAGCGAATTACGATCTTTGAGCCGGATATGGAATTAATTGCTAAATTTCATCATCCGAATATATATCTTAAGAATTTTAAATGGGAAAAAAGAAAAATTAAGTTGGGCTATTTGGATGGGAATAGATTTACAATAACGCTTCGTGATTTAAATAAAAAAGATTCAATAAAATTATCTTCTCATTTGAGACGACTAAAGCATTTTGCGAATTATTTTGGCAAGCAGCGGTTTGGCTCTGTTAGGGGGAATAATGTAAAAATAGGAAAGCTTTTGATTAAGAAGAGATTCAAAGAAGCGCTTGATGCTATTTTAGAAGACATTAGCACGAAAGAACAGCGGGAAGTAACTGAGGCTAGATTAAGGCTAAAAAAAGAAAAAGATTACAAGGAGGCTTTGAATTATTTTCCTATGTATCTTAAATTTGAGAGAAGGATATTGGAGGGCCTAGCTAAGGGGGTGGAGCCACTAGAGATTATTAAGAGGTTGGAGAGGAAAAGTATGTTGATGTATGTTCATTCACTTCAGAGCCACTTGTTTAATCAGATTTTGGGGTTGGCCCTAGAAGATAAATTTGATTTTACAAAAAAGGGCCAGCAAAAAATTCCATTGATGGGGTATAGAACCAAAATTGAGGATGAGCCATTAAAAGAAATAGAAAAACAGGTTTTGAAGAATAATGGTATTGAACTGGGGGACTTTAATTTGTTGGAGATTCCGTATTTGCGAATAAAGGGCGACCTTCGGGATGCTGTGGTTCCCATTCAAGATTTAGAGGTGGAGTTGGAGGATGATGAAATGAATGAGGGTGCTAAGAAAATGATTTTGAAATTTGTTTTGAAGAAGGGAACTTATGCGACGACATTTTTGGAGAACTTTTTTATATTGAGGGGGTGAATTAGAGTATTGTGTAGTCCTGAAGGTTTTCTTTAATAAATAGATTCAGCATGTCTCTTTCAAATCTTCCGCATTCAGTAGAGGACCCATAGAATCGAATTTTTTTATTCCCTTCATCCCAGTCTACTTTACCCCCTCCCCAATAAATTATATTATAGCACATCTTTTGTTCTAATTTTAATTCTTCTAAGCCACGAAGATCTTCATCTGCAGATTCTAAATCTATTCCAAATGCCTTGTGGGCTTCCTCTTCAAATTCTGATTTAATCGCATAATGTCCTTTGAGATGATTGGGGCTAATTCTTAAGAAAAGTAAGTCTGGACGATTTTCTAAAAATCTTTTTACTCTATTCTCTCTGTGGGGAGGGATATCGTTTACATAAGCTCCACAGAGCATGAAGTCTCCAGAAGCTTTTAAGTTTATTTTGGGGAGGGAGTTGAGGGGTTGGCTTCTCATTTTCTCCTCCATTGATTATTATATTTAGGATCTTGGCTTTTTACAACTCGAACATAATCTTTTGGCGTTACTCCAGCTCTTTCCCAAGGCCTACTTGATGGATTTGTCCCTTGCTTCTCTAAGTATAGCCAATTTTCTATTCCGATGCCTGTTGTTTGCCATGGCGGGTCTCCCATTTTATTTTATTCTTAAATCAAATTTAGAATTTTCTTTTTCTTCAGGAGTTCTTCTAAAGCCGATAAGAGTCTTTAGATAAGCGGTTACAACCGAATGTGTTCTTGCATCATCAAATTCTTCAGAGGGATCGTAATATCCTCCAATTAGATAATGTCTAAAATCGTTTCCTGTTGATTGAATATAGGGATAAAATCCAGCGCCATTATCAAAACTAACTCCTAGGGCAAAACGACTATCATAGTCGCATATTTCTCCGCCATCACTATGAACCAGATATTTTGTAGCTTTCTTAAGGGTGTGCCCAAAGCATCTTCCCCCTTCGTGATTTAGGGTGACCATTGTATAACTTGAAGGTATAATTTCTGATTTTCTAAGAGCAATGTAAAAGTCCTTTTTGACTTCCTCAAAAAGCAAATTGGCTTTATGGCCTCGATGGGAGACATCTCCTCTAAGATGGAATCCATTTTGCCTTTCGGAGACTACAAAGTCAAAATTCTTCCAAGAGGGAGAATCTATTCTGTGTCTACTAAAAGAATATTTTTCACAAAAACCCCTATCTCGAGGCGTACCCATTCTTTCTTTGATCTCTGGTATTGTTATTATTCTTGGCATTTTATCTCCTGCCCAGAACTATTCTCTGTAGCCAATCACCTACTACCAATCAGTAGAGCCAGCATCCTTATTAAACTTTTGTTGTTATTATAACCACAACATTAATAAATAACTAAACCTATAATATTTTTATGAATATCAATACTTTGCAAGAAACTGGGCTTAGTCAAACAGAGTCGAAGGTATATTTAGCTTTGTTAGACTTAGGAAGTGGGATGGCAGGATCTATAACAAAGAAATCTGGGGTAAATAGAACCAATGTTTATGATGCTCTTGAAAGATTGCTAGAAAAAGGGTTAGTCAGTTTTATGATAAGTGCTAATAGAAAAGTATTCGAGCCGGTTAGCCCAGAAAGACTTTTAGAGATACAAAAAGAAAAAGAGGATAAGCTTAAAGAGGTTTTGCCGGAATTAAAAGAAAAATTCAAATCAAGTAAAAGCAAGGAGGAGGCAACTCTTTTTAGAGGACTGAAAGGAATTAAGGCAATTTTTGAGGATGTTTTAGAAGAAGGAAAAACGCTTTATGGATATGGAGCAGAAAGTAAGTTTACAGACATTTTGCCTGCTTATAAAAATTATTGGAATAAGGAAAGAGTGAAATTAGGAATTAGTGCCAAAATAATTTATAGTGAAAAAGTCAAGAAAATAAAGAAAAAGGAAGGTTTAAAATTAATTAAAATGAAATTTCTTCCAGAAAGCTATGATTTCCCTTCGACTATTATGATTTATGGGGATAAAGTTGCTACGCTTGTTTGGGGAGAGTCTCCTTTTGGGTTGGTTGTAAAAAGTAAAGAAGTGGCTAAGAGTAATATGAATTTTTTTGAGTTGTTGTGGAAAACTGCGAAGTATTGAGAGTAGCACAAAATCCTTATAAACCCCCAGCCCCACAATATATTATGAAAAAGAAGTTGATGATTTATGTTGCGTTGTTATTATTTGTTCAATTTGCGCTAGCTTCACTAACCATTGAAGAAAATTATTCAATTCAAACGGATTATCTTTCTGGAGATGAAATAAGTGGCTTGGTGAATTTATCTGTGTCTAATGAAGCGGCTGACTCATTATTTACTTCAAATTTAAATGGATCAATTACTCTTGAGGATTTTTTGAGGGCTAATGGCGAAAGTGGGTTTTGTTCGACCTCTAATTGTATTTCGGACTATTCATATTCTACTCCAACGCAGACAAAAACTGTAAATGTAGTGGCGGGGACAGAGCACAAGGTGGGTTTTTTAATTACGGGGAATAGTGTTTCTATAAGTAAATTTGATTTTGATTTAGCTAGTAGTTATCCAGAGTCTGGAGTTGAGCCACTTTCTTTAGATTTTCCTGGATTAATCTGGAGCGAGGATACTTTTTCTGGGAACTATGCAAATCCGATATTGACTCATAGTCCGACTGCGCCCTTTGGCCTTCAGTTTATGGCAGCAGCAGAATATTGCCAGGATATTCCTCTCCCGAAAACAAATAGCATAAGAATAAAGCCATATATTGAGGAATCTTTTTTGGAGAATATAACAGTTAAAATGTATTCAGAATCTTCGTCTCTTTTTGGACAGTGTGATTATTCCCATGGGTCTGAAGGATGTGTTATAGATCCATTTGACAATGATATACTTGAGGGAGACTATTATATTTGTGTTAGCGACACAGGAGGCCAGGCCATAAATCTTAAGTTTGAAAATTCTTCAGCTGTTAGTAATGGATACATACACTTTAACGGAAATTTTAATCCGTCTAATAAAAATTATTTTATTGAGGTAGGGCCAGAAACATATGCAGATTCTTCCGCCCTTAATTTAACTTCTTATATTAATGATCTTCCCGCGGCTGCGTCGAGTTATATATCCTCTAATTATAATGGTGATTGTACTGGCGGTTGTATTTTGCCCTTGGTCATATCTGGAGTGCCACAAGAGATGGTGTTTAGTAACTTAGATTTGCAATATGTGAGGTCTTCAGATGGTGGGACGCAGGAAACTAATTTTTATTCAATAGAAGAATCGGCTCCGATGTTTAATTATAACGGGGAGGTGGATTTGGATAGGTTGGGGCTTGTGATTGATGAGGATCAAGATCAATTTGTTCTATATTTTGATGGGGATGAAATAATAAAAGAGAACATAACTGTATCGAGTAACATTATTACTAATGTTTATCCTAGGGAGGTTCCTGCGGGAATTCCAATAGAATTTATAATAGCAAGTGACATGAATGTATCAGGCGTTGTTTTTAATTGGTCCTTTGGTGATAATGTTACAGAAACTTCCGTTGAGAAAAACATAACGCATACTTATTTAGAAATAAAAAATTATACACTTAGCGTATCGGCAAAAAAAAATAATTTGACTGAGATGAAAACATTTCAAATTTCTGTTGTGTCTCCGGTGGATATTATAAATACTTTGTTGGCAAAAAAGAGTGGTATCTTGAATGACTTGGAAAACAAGACTTCGGGTATAGCGTTGTCTGGGGAGATTAGATCTGCTTTGGGATTATCTTATTTTAGGGGAGAGTTGGCTAATATCGCAATAGAATTTAATAATTCAAATGGCGATTCTGATACAATAGCTGTTGCTACAAAAATATTTGATCTTAAAATACCAGTAAACTTTACAATAGAAGAAAGAACAGACTATATTGTCCCAGGTGAGGGGGATATAGATATTTCGATACTTGGCACTATTTCTGGGGAGGGTGTATCTGAGGGCGGTGTCGGACTATATAAAACGGCAATTCAGAAGTGGTTTGCTAACAATATAGATATAAATAGCAAGGAAAAAATATTAACCGTTCATTATGAAGGCTCT
>CAZAZO010000058.1:0-6110 GCA_964489675.1 Candidatus Woesearchaeota archaeon
CAACATCAAAACTAGTCAAAGTCCCAGCCCTTTTGCCCGTTCCCCACTCAGCCCCCGTAATCACCAAATCAAAATCTTTGTCTTCCGGCTACCATTTAACCCCATACCCAACTCTAGCCCCCGGCTTGTAAATTTTATCCAAACCCTTAACCATCAGCCCCTCCTGCCCATCATCTAATGCCTTTTGAAAAAACCTACTTGCCTCCTCTTCGCTATCCGTTGTAATTTGTTCTGCTAATTTTATTTTCCAATCTTCCTCATTAATTACTTTTTCTAAAATCTCTCTTCGATTTTCATAGGGGCTATCAATCAGACTCTTTCCATCAAGATAAATAACATCAAAAACTCTAAGTTCAACCGGAAGTTCTTTTATCAACTTGTCAATTTCATATTTTCTTTTTATTCTCTGGCTAATTGCCTGAAACTCTCTATACTTCTTCGTCTCAGGATCATATCCAACAGCCTCAGAGTCCACAATAAATGTCTTTGCCTTAATGTTCTCCTTTACAAACTCAACTAAATCTGGAAACTGATGACTAACGTCCTCTAGTCGTCTGGTAAAAAGTTTTATTTCTCCTCTCTCATTTTTATTAATCATAATCCTAAATCCATCATACTTATATTCAAAAACGGCTGGTCTGCCCACAATTCTAAAAGCGTCGGCAGCGTCACTTGCCTTTGGATAAAGCATAACTTTAACAGGCCTACCTACTGACAACTTTATCTCATCTAATTTGCCCTCACATGCTTTTTGGAATACAAAACCAAAATCCGTTGCCTTGTTATATGCACCCTGAACTTCATCTGAGAATTTCTTTTTTTCCTCAATATTTTCTGGCTTGAAACAAAATTCCACGATAGAGTCTCTAATAATACCATTTCCAACACCAATCTTCAAGTCTCCCATGGCTGTTCTTAAAATATATTTAGCCTCAACTGCACTAGCAGAATGAAGAAGGTCCACAACTAAATCTATTTTTGTAGAAATAGCCCCCTTACCCTCAAGAGTCGTTATCTTCTGCAAATTCTCAATTACCCTTTGCGCCGTTAATTTTGTTGTAAATAGCCCCTGCTGTTTTTTTGTCTTAAATAATTCAAATGCCGCCAGACCCAAATCCCCCTTTTTCTTCAACTGTGAAATAACAGAATCTTCTGTATGTCCACTAGCTTTTGCAATAGCCTTAATCAAAGTCTGAGTAGACACCCCAAGCTCCCTAGGATCAAAGTCCGGGAACACTCTTCCTTGAATAAGATAAATATATTCTGGCTTTTCCTTAATCTCACCTAAAAAATTCGCCAAAATTGCCGTTTTTTCAAGTCCCTTTGACGTTGCTTCAAGTGCCTCACAAACATCGCAGAGTTTTTTATATTCCATAAGAAGATAATGCTGCAAGAGTATAAAAGGATTAGCATAAAATATAAATACTAGTCATTCCTTTCTTTTTCATGAATAAATACCTTGAAATATTGCTTGGATTAATAATCCTTATAGCAGGAGTCAGCCTTGGTGTCTTAAACGCTTGGGGATTCGGCTACGCTATGCTTTACGTCTTAAAGGGCGGACTCGGATGGCTAATTATTCTTATCGGATTAATTATGCTTGCAACTGGAATTAGTGACTTAAGAAAATAATTATTCTTCTACAAATTTCTTTTTGATGTCTTCTTTTAGACCCAAGTCTTCACCGAAAAACGCTTCTTTTTTCCTTGACCGATTACCTCTCTCAAGAGCAGAAAAAACATTTCCATGCTTTGCCCCTCTAATAATTGATTCTAGCGCCTGATGTACATTAGCAATAATACTCCCCTCAGCAATTATCCCAATAGAATTATCTTTTACAACCAAAATAGCTCCAGTTAAATTCTCTATAGTATTTAGTGCCTTACCACTAGTTCCAATAACCCTGCTTCTTACATCATGCAAATTCTTTCTATGGGTATGTTCTTTTATATCTACAAATTCAAGCAAATAATCAGTATTTAATAGCAAAAGCGCATCTTCCATATCAAAACCAAAGTCAACTGCCTGAATAATCTTTTCAACAACGAATTCCTCCACCTCTTTGCCCCTCACAATAACAAAACCTGAACCAAATGAAATACGAACCTTCGTTTTTGCCTCTATCTTGGGAACTATCTTTTTTATCTTACTCAGACTCTCAACAGCTATTGTTCTAACCATAAATATAGACCGAAATAGAAGTTTATAAGATTAGGGGGTTAACTTCTCTTTGGAACCACTAGACAGAATATTGTACTTATTAATACAATACACAACGATGCCATTACAATTATAATCTCATTATTGATGAAATTTCCGTATATAAATAGCGGAAGCCCTACAATAAATGCCACCAACACCCCCCACAAAACCCCATTTGCCGATAATCTGCTCCAATACAAGCTTAGAATTGTAGAAACCATCACGCAAGCAGCAATTGCATTAAATATCCACCATAGATGGAATAAACCAAACTGCGGTATAAAAATAACGGCCAAGGCAATCGCTAAGCCAAGAATAGAAATCCCTAGCATAGCAATACGTGAAGACTTAATTGCCCCTATATTCGTCTTAGAATTCACCACATCAGTAACCCACAGTGAACTAGCAGCAGACAATCCTGAGTCAAGAGTAGAGCTCAATCCCGCTAAAAGCATTATTACAAACAATAAAACCGCCCACCCCGGAAGTAAACTTGCCACCACTTGAACACCAATCATAGAAACATCAACCCCCTCAGGAAGAGAGATTCCTAGGTCCTGATTTGCTCCGATAAACCCCATGGTAGATAACGCAATTGGAACGATCCCAAACAGCAAAGCGCCAAAGACAAATGCCTTGACTAAATGACTTTTCTTTATGGCAAAAGCCCTTTGCCAATATTGTTGATCAGAAATTGCTCCCGCTATTAGACCGATTGAAGTAACAATACCCAATGAGAATGCAATTCCAGGATCGAAAATATTCTTACTTCCAGCCAATCCACTTAGTCCTGCAGCAACTGCAGGAAACCCTCCTGCCGCAGACCACGTCAAAGGTAAAATAATTATTCCAATAACAATTATTATCCCCATCTGCGCAAAATCCGTAATTACCGAAGCCCTAAGCCCAGAGATATAGGTATAAAACAGCGATATAAACAATAGGATTGGCATTACCACAACCAATGGAATCCCTGTCAAAAGATATATTAGACTGCCCCCTGCGAATATCTGAACAGTAACGGCCATCATCTGATAAAAGAAATAGGGAATTAAATAAATCTTATGAACTTTCTCACTTTGTAATCTATACTTAATATATTGTGGAAGAGTATACCCCTCTGGCATTCTTTTTCTAATAGAGGGAGCTAAAAGAGCAAATACAACAAGAGCTACAACATTTGGAAAGGTAAACCAAAACACTCCCGCAAGACCTTTCTGATATGCTAATTGAACAGAAACAAATAATGCGGGGGCCCAAATCCACGAAGCCGCGATACTTGCTCCTCCAAACAACCAATTAATCTTTCTTCCAGCTAGCAAAAATCCCTCCTTAGTGTTATTTCTTTTTAATCCTGCGAAAAAATAGGTCACAGCCAACATCACAATTCCAAACAGAAACAGAAACAAATATCCAGTAAACTGTGATACAAATGCCATTTTAATTTCTACTTGGCGATGTTTTTTCATCAGAAAATTTAGTTACTGGACAATCGCTTATCCCTAGAAGTTTGTTTGTTATATAATACTCCGCAACCAGAGATCTTAATTGATCGTAAGCTTGATCCGCAGAGATAGAATCCCTTACTGAAACAGATGCCCCCAAAAGTTTGGCAGACAAATTAAAAAGTGGAGCACCTTCGTGAACCCTAACCACACACTCTCCCTTTATGGGGCCCACCAAATACCTAGATCCATTGAATAAAACCATACGACGAGGAACTATTGTTTCTACCATTTCAGCTTCCTTCCTCCTTAAGATAAGTATTTAGCAAGACTCCTAAAACTTCCCAAGAATTCTTTTTCCCTTTCTTTTTTATAACGGAGAGGAATCTAAGCCAGACGCTTTTTTCTCCCCTAAAGGAAATTGTATCTAACCTTTTCCATTTTTTTATCTTGCTTGCTCTATTTTCCATAAAATTATTACTTTATTACATATATTTAAAGAATGGCGGTGGTTATTGCCACCACAGACAGAAAGATATAAAAACACCAAAAACATAAAACCCATATGTACGAAGAATTATTAAGAGAAATAGGACTTAGCAGCAACGAATCCAAGGTATACGAAGTTTTGCTAAAAACAGGAGAATCCTCTGTTCAAACAATAGCAAACAAATCTGGGGTACATAGAAGAAATGTTTATGACTCTATAAGTAAATTGACAGAAAAGGGACTTGTTTCTGAAATATTTGTTAAAGGTGAAAAAAACTTCAAAGCAATTGACCCTAGGAGATTATTAGAAATATTAAAGGAAAAAGAAGAAAAAATAACCAATGCTTTACCCGGAATGCAAGAAAAGTATTCTAGCACAGGCGAAAAAGAAGAGGCTTATTTCTATAGGGGAGTTCAAGGGTTTAAAAATTATTTAAAAGATATCATTGATACCGGAGAGGATGTTTATTTTATTGGAGCAAAAGCCTTCTGGCTAGATGAAAGGCTAAAGCATTTTCTGCCTATGTTTGAAAGAGATAGAAAGGCTAAGGGTATTAAGTTTAAGCACATATTTGATTATGAAGTAAAAGAACAAAGACCTGAAATTTTAAAAGTAGTAGGAAAACCCTATAAATTTATGCCAAAAAAATATTCAAGCCCAACAGCAGTAGATATATTTGGTCCCTATGTTGTAACTTTCGTTGGAGTTAAGCCTGGAGAATTATATGATGATCCACTTATGTTTGTGCTTAAGAGCCAAAGACTAGCAGACGGATATAGAAAATTCTTTCAATTTATGTGGGATCACTGCGAAGATTAATTCACAATATAAACTTCTTGACAAGCAGAATTCTTATTTCCAAAAACATCTTCACATTGCACATAATACGTATTTGAACTCTCTACTGAAAATGTATTCAGTGTTAACAATGTCTGAGAAGCCCCAATTGTAACATTACATTCTTCTCCTGGCACTTTTTCCTCAATTGCACACCGGGCCGGCTCGTCTGTTCTTACATTCAGTTTATTCTCATCTGCATAAAGTCTCACTATTTGTGGTGAGGCTCTATCTATTTCCACAAAAATTCTTGTTTGATCATACACCTCATTTCCAGCAGCATCCACACAATGAACCGTTATATTATGCTCTCCATTTGATAGCGAATCAAAAACTTGCTTATGCGAAGTCGAATTAGTTTGGGCAAAAAGAATATCCCCATCTCCAAAATTATAATAACAGGTCGCCTCTCCGCCATTAACACAACCGCTAGTCGAAACGTCTAGTGATATATCACCAACCGTATTGGTTGTTATCTCCTCGTCATCTGGGCTAATTGAAGATATACTTAATCCCTCGGAGCATTTATCTATGTTATATATGTATGTTTGAGACTGCATCCTTTGCCCGTTTTCCCCTGTGGTTCCTGGCTTATCTAGGCATTTTATGTAGAATGTATTTTGGTTATTTACTAATCCAGTTAGGCTTGTATAACATGGCCAAGATCCTGCAACTCCTAACCTTGAGTTTGTAACACAACTCATATTCGCTTCCATAGCCGAAAAGGAAGAATCAAAGCCATTGTTAATTCTACACTCTGAAGGTTCACTCATTGATAGATAAAGCTCTGTTGAATTTGTTCCATATTTTAGATAACCGTTATTGGCTGGGTTAGCTGAGACTACTCTTGGGGGTGTTACATCGGGGTCCGCACTTAACTCAAACTGAACTGCGAACTCTGCTTCGTTTATTTCTCCTGCGAAATTCATACATCTAATATAATAATTGTTCTCGCCCGTTTTCATTGGAAGCGTTCCTTGCTCGCCGAATTGACTCAAGGTTACATAATGATGTGTATTGTCTAGCGCCTGCATGCTATGCGCCATTGATGTGTAGTCGCTTGTGTGATTTGTGTCGATCTTACATTCTGCTTGCTTATCTGTTTCTATTCCGAAAGTTAATGGCTCCCAGGACTT
>CAZAZO010000059.1:0-6063 GCA_964489675.1 Candidatus Woesearchaeota archaeon
CAATCCTTTTATATTATTTTCTATAAGATGCTTTATGGCCAAGAAACAAAGGATGTTGAATGATTCTGAAATTAGTAACTTAAATAAAAATTTTATGGGAATATTTAGAGAGGCTGGCTGCAAGCTTTTTGTTCCTCAGAATTCGCCTTATGATTTTGCTATTAGTAATGCTAGCGGGAACTTAGCAATCGCCCCAGAATCCGATGATGGAATATTGGGATGGAGCAATTACGATACCCAGAGAAAAAGAAGCCGCACGAAATGGAGTGTTGATACTGGAAGATACATTACACCACATACGGCAACCCCAAATACAGATTTTATATATATTCGAGGTGAGAATGGTGGTGGATGGATGTTTTATATTTTTGAAACGAGAGATAGGCTAGAGAGCGATAGAGGAATTATGTTTGGATGCCAAGAAAGAATTATAGTGCCCTACGCCCTGATGAAAGAATTTGGAGTCGTTGAAGAAAGAGATTAGTCTCTTTTTGCTTAAGTTCTGCAAAACAACCCTACTTTAAAAATCTTACCAAAAAAGTTTTAAATCATTTTTACGACATATCAATAATCAACAAACTTTTCTTATTTTAAGTTGTAATGCGATGGTAAAAAATATCAAGATCAAGGGAGCAAGGGAGCATAATCTAAAAAATATAGATTTGGAGATCCCGCGTGAGAAATTTATAGTGATAACTGGCCTTTCTGGTTCTGGAAAGTCAACTCTTGCTTTTGATACTCTTTATGCTGAGGGGCAAAGGCGTTATGTTGAGAGTCTTTCTGCTTATGCTCGGCAATTTCTTGGGATTATGAACAAGCCTGACGTTGATGCGATTGAGGGGTTGTCTCCTGCAATCTCTATTGAGCAAAAAACCACTAGTAAGAATCCTAGGTCTACTGTTGGAACGATAACTGAAATTTATGATTATTTAAGACTGCTTTTTGCAAGAGTTGGGATTCCGCATTGCCCAAAGCATGGAACAAAAATAGAATCTTTGAGCCCACAGAGGATAAGCGACCAAGTAAATGCTAGTATAAGTGGGGATGTGACTATTTTGCTTCCTGTAATTAGACAAAAGAAGGGAACTCATGAACAGCTAATTAGAGATTTATACAAAGATGGGTATACTCGGGCTAGAATAAATGGAGAAATTGTAAAAACCTTTGAGCCCCCGAAACTTGAAAGATATAAAAAACACGACATAGAAGTTGTAATTGATAAGGTGCCAACTTTGGACAAGGCTAGACTAACTGAGGCAATAGAAAAAGCCGCTAAAAAGTCGGATGATGGCCTTATAAAAATACTAGACGATAAAAAAGATTTGCACATTTATTCTACCAATATGGCTTGCCCCAAGTGCGGCTTGGCATTTGAAGAATTGCAGCCTAGAATGTTTTCTTTTAATTCTCCTTTTGGGGCGTGTGAGGAATGTCATGGCCTTGGTGTTAAGACCGAGTTTGATCCTGATTTAATAATTCCTGACAAATCTTTAAGCTTGATTGATGGTGCTGTAAAGCTTTATGGGAAGTTAGATAATAGCTGGAGAATTCAGCAACTCTCAGTCGTTGGGAAGAAGTTTGGATTTGATGCTTTAACTCCCATAGAAGATTTTGCAGACGAACAATATGATGTTTTAATGTATGGCTCGGATGAGCCCATCCACGGCAAGTGGTCAAGTGGTGCTAATATGGATATGAGAGATGGATGGGAAGGATTAATTCCTCAGTCACTAAGGCTCTATAAGCAAACTGAGTCGGACTACAGAAGAAGACAGTTGGAAAAATTTATGAGAAGTCATAGTTGTCCGTCGTGTGGTGGGAAAAGATTAAAGGACAAAATTCTTTCTGTTACAATTCAAGATAAATCTATACATGACTTAACCGATATGTCAATTTCTAAATGTCAAGAATTTTTTAAGAACTTAAAACTAGAAGAGAAAGAAGAAAAAATTGCAAAGTTGATATTAAAAGAAATAAGAGAGCGTTTGAGTTTTTTAAATAGTGTTGGTCTTGGATACTTAACTCTTTCAAGAAAGGCGGGGACTTTGTCGGGCGGAGAGGCCCAAAGAATTAGGCTGGCTACTCAGATTGGAGCAAATTTAATGGGGGTTATGTATATATTGGATGAGCCTTCCATCGGTCTTCATCAAAAAGATAATAGAAAATTAATTGAGACTCTTCATAAGCTTAGAGACTTGGGGAATACTTTGATTGTTGTAGAGCATGATGAGGATACAATAAGGGCTGCAGACTATGTGGTTGATATTGGCCCTGGGGCTGGTATACATGGTGGAAAAATAATTGCCAAGGGGACTCCTACTCAAATTGCAAAGAACAAAGACTCATTGACTGGGCAGTACTTATCAAATGAATTAGAAATAGAAGTTCCAACCAGAAGAAAACAATCGACAAATTTTATTCATGTTAATGGGTGTAAGGAAAATAATTTGAAAAACATTGATGTTAAAATACCAACTGAGATTTTGACTTGTATAACTGGCGTTAGTGGTAGTGGAAAATCAACTTTGATTAATGAAATATTATACAAGGGCCTTATGCAAAAGCTAAATAACTCTAGAGAAAAGCCAGGAGAACACAAAGAAATTTTGACTGAGAATAAAATAGATAAAGTAATCATAATTGACCAATCCCCAATTGGCAAAACCCCTAGAAGTAATCCTGCGACATATACAAAAGTGTTTGACGAAATAAGGTCTTTATTCGCTTCTACTAAAGAGGCAAAAATTAGGGGATATAAGGCTGGGAGGTTTTCATTTAATGTTCCTGGGGGTAGGTGTGAGAAATGCAGGGGAGACGGGACAATAAAAATTGAGATGAATTTTTTGCCAGATGTATATGTTGAATGTGAAGAATGCAAGGGAAAAAGGTATAACAGTGAAACACTTCAAGTAACTTATAATGGTAAAAATATTGCTGAAGTTTTGGATTTGAGCGTTGAAGAAGCACTTGAGCTTTTTGAAAATATACCTTCTATTCATCACAAACTTGAAACGTTAAATAGGGTAGGGCTTGGATATATAAAATTGGGTCAGAGCGCAACGACTTTGTCTGGTGGTGAATCTCAGCGAATAAAACTAACAAGAGAACTTGCAAAAAGAACGACTAACAGAACTCTTTATCTGCTCGACGAGCCTACAACTGGGCTTCATTTTCATGATGTTAGAAAGCTTCTAAATGTTATTCGAGGCCTCGTTGAGAAGGGGAGTACTATGGTTATAATTGAGCATAATTTAGATGTTATAAAATCGGCGGACCATATAATCGACTTGGGGCCTGAGGGCGGAGAAGGTGGTGGAAAGATAATTGCAGAGGGCAGTCCTGAAGAAGTTGCGAAGGTTAAAAAAAGTTATACGGGCAAGTTCTTGAGGGAAGTTTTGGAAAAATGATCAACCTAAAAGAAATACCGAAAGGACCTGGATGTTATTTATTTAAAGATAAGAGTGGAAAAATAATTTATATTGGTAAAGCGAAAGACTTGAGCAAAAGAGTTACAAGTTATTTTCAGAATAAGGATCATGACGTTAAGACGAAACATCTGGTTAAGAATATAAGTGCCGTAGAGTTTTTTATAACGGATTCAGAAATAGACGCTTTGCTTTTGGAGAACAATCTAATAAAAAAACATAAGCCCAAATATAATATTGACTTGAAAGACTCGAAGAGGTATGCGTATATTCAAATTACACCTGAGGAATACCCAAGAATTCTTGTAAGCAGAAAAAGAGAGTCTCGTGGGAAAAACTTTGGGCCATTTGTTTCGGCGGCCAAAAGAGATCATGTTTTGCAAATTCTTCAAAGAACCTTTAAAATTAGAACGTGTAGGCGCCTACCTAAAAAAGAATGCATAAGATATTCGCTTGGTCTTTGTTCTGCTCCTTGTATTAATAAAATTTCTAAGAAAGATTACTTAGAAAATGTTGGTTCAGCGGAAATGATTTTGCGTGGAAAAACAAAGAATTTAAGTAAAATCTTATTTTCAAAAATGAAAGAAGCCGCGAGTAAGCTGAACTTTGAAAAGGCATTAGAATACAAAAATCAACTAAGCTCACTTAAATATCTAAAGGAAAAACAAATTGCAGAAAGACAGAAAAACTATGACGAGGATATAATTAACTATATTATATCTAAGGATATTGTCTACACCACTGTTTTTAATTCTAGAAAGGGTATTTTAGAGAACAAACAAAGCTTTGAGATAGATAGGACAGGTGGTTTTTTTGCTGAGTTTCTTAAAAGATACTATTCTGAGAACTCTCTTCCAAAAGAATTGATTCTACCTGAAGAAATTGATCCTTCAATTAAAAACTTCTTAGAAAAAATTAAAAAGAAAAAATTAAGAGTAGTGATTCCTAAATCTGGAGAGAAGAAAAAGCTTTTAGAATTAGTAAAGAAAAATTTATCTTTGGAAATTTTGGGCGGGGAAAAAAGAGTTGAAGATTTGAGAAGGGCACTTAATTTAAATGATGCTCCAAATGTAATTGAATGTTTTGATATATCTCATCTTTCTGGGACAAAAACTGTTGCCTCAATGGTTCAATTTAATCTTGGCAAGCCAAATAAACAAAACTATAGAAGATTTAGAATTAGAAGCCATACAAAAAATGATGATTATGCGTCGCTAAAAGAAGTTGTTAGAAGAAGATATAGTAAACTCTTAAAAGAAAATTTAAGAATGCCTGACCTTGTAATAATTGATGGAGGGAAGGGGCAGCTTAGTTCTTGCTTGGGGGAGTTGGGCAAATTGGGGGTGGCTCTTCCAATAATTTCAATTGCTAAACGAGAAGAAGAAATATTTTTACCGGGGAAGAGTAGCCCCGTAATCTTAAAAGAAAAAAGTCTTGCATTAAATTTAGTAAAAGCTATAAGGGATGAAGCCCATAGATTTGCAATATCTTACAATAGGCTCTTAAGAAAAAAGGAGATGCTGGAGTAAAATGAAAAAACAACAAATCCCATTTAAACTAAAATCTGACTTTGCTCCAGCCGGAGGTCAAACAGATGCTATAAAAAACCTTCTGAAAAACTTGAAGGCTGGCAAAAATACTCAAACGCTCCTTGGGGTAACTGGCAGTGGGAAAAGCCTACACTACGATGAACCCATCACAATTAAAGATACGAATGGCACAATCAAAAGATTTCCCATAGGCAAGTATGTAGAATCAAAACTACAAAACCCAAGGAAGATTGGCAATACCGAGTATCAAAAAATTGAAAATTCAGATAAAGTTCTTTCATTCAACACAGATAATTATAAAATTAGTGACAACCCGATAGTTGAGATATCAAGACACGAAGAGGAAATTATTTATGAAATTATATTAGATGACAATTCAAAAATTAAGCTGACTGCAGACCATAACTGCTTTAGACTTGAAGATTGCCATCTTAACTTAGTAGAAACCAAAAAATTGAAACCTGGAGACCATCTCCCCACCTCCTTAAAAATTATGTCTCCCAAAAAACCTCTTGAAAAAATAAATCTCTTAGAATATATTGACAACAAACTAAATATTTCTGAAATCCTTAAAGCACACGCAAAAGATCAAAGGGTTATAGATTTTTTTAAACAAGAATTTAAAGCTCCTAGCTGGAAAATGAATCAAATAATTAACGAAACAAGTGAGCGGGGAATTTCTATCAGCCAAACATATAATCTTTTAAAAATTTTAAATATTGATTTAGAAAGCTGCAAGACACGTTTAAAAATAATCACAAAGGGTGAAGATGTTTTGTCTCCAATAATTGAGATTGATAATGATTTAATGATTTTTCTAGGACTCTATGTTGCAGAAGGACATAACACTGGGAAGTACACCCTTATTTCGAATGAAAATAAAGATCTACAAAATATTTGTAAACATATGTGGGGCAAATTGGGCCTAAAGCATTATCGCCGCAATAAGAATGATGTCGTTTATTACTCAAAGGTTTTTTCAGAATTTCTCGCATGTTTTGGTAAAAATGCTCATTCTAAACAGGTACCAGATTTAATTTACAATGTTAGCGATAGTTCATTAGCATATTTCCTAAGGGCATATTTTG
>CAZAZO010000060.1:0-220 GCA_964489675.1 Candidatus Woesearchaeota archaeon
CCGGCGCCGGGGGGTCTTCAAGAAGGGTCTCACATAAGAACCCCAGAACAAGAGCGTATTTTGTTTGAAAATCGTTTTTCTAAAAGAAATGATATGTTGTTTAAAAATCTTGTTAAAAAGTGGACTAAATAATTGTTATAATTGAGGTTAACTATGAATAATAATCTTTTATTAGAGGGCGCCGTTGCAGGGCACATGAACCACATTTATGATAATGGCG
>CAZAZO010000060.1:233-5941 GCA_964489675.1 Candidatus Woesearchaeota archaeon
TATTGCAAGCCGCTGTAGATGGTAAATTAAGAGGAACTGAGAAGACAGATGGGCAAAATGTTTATTTGTCTTTCGATGTGGCCACTCAAAAAGCCCGGGCAATACGAAACAAAACACATATCTTGGCCGGCGGCCTGGACGTTGAGCAATTTGATGAGTTTTTCTCCACTCACCCAAATCAAGCTTTGCGATATAGTTTTGTAGAGGCAGTACAAGCCTTCGAAGATATTATAAAAGAATTAGACAGAGATACTCAATTAAAAATTTTTGGTACCAAAGAAGACAATATTTACTTCAATACCGAAGTTATGAACCCTGGTACTCCTGGTCTCGAAAAAGATGACCCACGAGGTCAAGGAACAACAAATGTTGTTCCTTATGATAAAAAGACTCTATTGATACATGCGGTTGGCCATGATAAATTTCATCCAAAAACAGCACTCTCACTAACATCCAAACACTTAGGTCCCGACGCCGCTGATTTATCTTCTAATTATGAAACCTTAGAGAGATCTCTTATAGGAAAAGGTACAGAAGAGCCTGGAGTATTCTCCGTAGAGACGCACCGCGAAAGAAAATTAGAACCTGCGGGGCAGAAAAAAGCTGCAGAAGTTTTAGAGTCATCAATAGAAGCAATCGACAATATTGTTAGAGATTTTGCTCTTGATGATTCTAAGACAATTCAAGATCTGGTCATGGTTCAAATAAAGCCAGTTATTGATGCATTTGGCCTAACTGAAGACAGGAATAAGCTTTTGGTTCAAAGATTAATGGGGCTATGCAGAAGCCTAAAAGATAGGACACAGTTTGTACCTTGCGGATTAAAGGACCCTGTGACAAAAAAACCTTTACAAGAACCGAGACCCAGAATGAAGGATATCACTTCCGGGATTCCACAAGAACTTAAAGATGAAATAAAAGAATTTGATAATAATTTTAAATACCAAAACTATACTGCTGCTTTAAGTAATTCTCTCTATGATTTCACGAACGCTATTTTACAAGGTTTCCATTCTGCTTTCATATCAGACAATGAAGCAATAATTAAAAAATTACAGAATGATATATCAGATTCAATCAAAAAGATAGAAAATTCCTCAAATGAGGCAGCCAAAGAAGATCTTAAAAAGCAGCTTGCAAAACTTAAAGATGTTCAAAATATCAATACACCATCAGAGGGTTTTGTATTTGATTTTAATGACACTACTTACAAGTTCACTGGCTGGTTCGCTCCAAGCAACCAGATTTTGGGCACAGAGCGCTACGGGCGGTTCGGACCTATAGAACCTTCCGAAACAGCCAGGGAGCCGTTAGAGGGCGAATCTGGCCCCTTAACAATAGCAATTGTGCCCGGGGCGTTCAAACCTCCTCACAAGGGCCACCTTTCTATGGTTGAGGCTTTAGCAGAGGTGGCCGAAAAAGTAATTGTGATCGTATCCACGCCAACCAAAGGAGGAAGAACCCTCCCATCTGGCAAAAGCATCACTTCTGACCACGCAATGCAAATCTGGGCTGCATATTTGGACAAATCTCCGGCTGGGGCGAAAACAACAGTAATCAAGTCTCCTTCTGCTTCACCTGTGGGTGTAACTTATGATTTTGTTATGAACAAACCTGATCCCACTAATCAACTTATTGCTCCCGCAGGTGCAACTGTGGTTTTAGGATGTGGAGATAAAGAAGACGATAGAACAAGGTATGATTCAATAGTTTCAAAGGCAAGAGAAGATTTAAATATTGAAATAAGGGTCTGCGATATGACTTCTAAACATTCTTCAGAATATTTGCAACTATTAAAAAACCATCCTGCAGTTTTGGAAGGTATGCCTTCTAATCAAAAAACCTCCGTGAGTATTGAAGATCTCCATGCGTCCGATATGAGATATGTTATTGATATTGCAAATAAAGAACCTATAGGCCTCTCCATGTTGCAGGATTTCGTACCCCTTGCAGAAGATTCTATGGCAGTTATGGGAATATTAGGTATGAACCCAGCAGATGCCAATGACGATGAGTCAGATCAAGTATCAGAACCAGAAATTAACCCAGAGGAGGCGCCTCTAAGCCCCTTGCAGGAAATTATAAAAAATGAAGTAATAATATTTCATGAAAATTTTAGGGCTCAGCGCGTTACGAAGGCCGGCCCCTCCCAAAGTAAATTTCAAAGAAAAATGAGGAAGAGGCTATCTAAAGCACATCGAACCTATTTAGATATGGGGAGAAAAGACTTAACTAAACATGGAGGTGGTTTCCGACTGGATCGGCCAAAAAATATTTCAAATGCATTTTTAGCAGAAGAGGATTTAGATGAGATGTCCTCTGTAGCAGCCCCTGGGGGTGGAATTGTTGGACATTCAAATCCGAAGGCTGAAATTAATACCAATAAAAGGGAAGATAAAGATATGAAAGACAAAAATAAAGAAAAACTCTTAAGATTAAAAATCCGCGAAGGAATTAAGCATTTCTTCAAAAAACAAACCCAAGAACACGAAGGGGTTATTAATTCTATTTTAGAAGAACATAAATTACGAATAAAATTAAGAAATATTATTTTAGAACAATCTTTAAATATTCAATTAAATGAAATAGAAGATCCAACTACCGATATACATGATAATACTGGCATTAATACTTTGAAAGAATTATTGAAAAACACAAGTGTCTTATCTTCTCTAAGGGGTGTTTATATGGGCATTACTACTGAAGATGAACAGCGGCAATCATTTCGAGCCCATATTATACAATGGGTAAAGGATACGCTCGCGCCCATCAAATTAAATGATGCCGAAGATTTACAGAATCCTGAGAGTGGTCTTGAGGAACAGCTTGATTCTGAAAAATTAGGAATCGATATAGAGGGTGTAAATGACGAGGATAGAGAAAAATTTATCGATGTACCTGATGGTTCCGAAAAATCAAAAAAGAAGCAAAATAATTCAAAAAATGACGATGAAGACACGCTTGCGACCATATCTGGACATGATACAACGGGCCGGAATAAGGCTAAAAGAGTTTATCCAAATATTGAAACCTCTATAGTTGATTATTATGGGGAACTTGATAACCCTACTGATCAAGAAATGTTTTATGATTATCTTATAGCGAATTTAAAATTATATTTTGATAAATGGGATGGGATGATGTCAACAACTGCAGAAGAGCCATCAAATGACGCATATGATCAAGCAAAAGATTTAGAATCACCCCCAGGTTTAAGTTCTGCATAAAAATACTTGAATTTTTAAACTTCGTGTGATACCCTTGGTAGGATGGTTGGAAAAACAAAGAAAGATAATTCTTTCAAAAGATCTAAAAATTACTCTTCTAATAAAAACTACAACTTAAAAAATAAATTATTAAAAGAAAATAAAATAGATTCTGATTTTTTAGAAAAGATTAGATTTTTAAAATTAGAAGAATTAATTACATTGAAATTATTAGTTTCTGCATCCACATTAAAGGGAAAACTTTTTAATTTCCCTTTTTTAAAGTATACAACTGAAATTTGTAAAGAAGCAGTTTTACGTTTTGCTTTAACCCAAGCAAACTCAAGAAGAGAGGCACTGATGATACTTGGCATCAAAAAGGCTGATTTAATATATTATTTAAAGTCTTATAAATTAGAGGAAGAATTTAACTATGATAGTAGATCAAAAAAAAATCAATAAACCATGGGGCCATGAAATAATTTGGAGTCATTGCGATAAATTTGTAGGTAAAATTTTATATATCAAAGGATCAAAAAATTTATCTAGACAATATCATAAAATTAAAGAAGAAACTATAATTGTTTTAACTGGAATATTATCACTGGAGTTGGGCGAGGCACCAAATATAAAAAAGATAAAATTAAAAAGAGGTGAATCTTTTCATATAATCCCGGGAACTATCCACAGATTCTGTGCAGATTATGGAGATGTAGAATTGGCAGAGGTTAGCACCCCAGAACTTGATGATGTTGTAAGGTTGGAGGATGATTATGATAGAGCAAAATAAAATTTGTTATATTTTCGATGTTGATGGAACCTTGACAGAACCACGAACTATTATGACTCCTGGTTTTTCAAGGGAATTTTCTGAGTGGGCTGGTAAAAAACAATTATTTATTGCAACAGGGTCTGATTATGAAAAAACAAAACAACAGGTACCAGATATAGTCTTGTCTAAGTTTCAAAAAATATTCTGCTGCATGGGCAACGAAATGAGAGATAATTCCGGAAAAATTCTTTCAAAATCTAATTTTATAATTCCAGATCAATTAGATCGCGACCTACAAAATATATTAACTGAGAGTCCTTATATCTTACGAACAGGAAATCATATAGAGTTTCGAACCGGTATGGTTAACTTTTCTATAGTAGGCAGAAATGCTAATAAATTAGAAAGGAAACAATATAATAGTTGGGATAAGATTTCTAAAGAAAGGGAAAAGATAGCAAATTATATTAATTTAAATTATCCCACACTAAATGCATCAGTAGGGGGTTCAATATCAGTAGATATTATAGAAGAGAACCATGACAAGGGCCAAATTATACATTTTCTTGAAAACGCTGGAGCCACAAAGATAATTTTCGTAGGCGATAGATGTTATCCCGGTGGTAATGACTGGGGTGTAATTAGAGAGCTAAAGAAGTCTAATATTGCATTCGAATGGTACCAGGTGTCAGGCCCACAGGAAACATTGGCACTTTTGAGAACAAATAAAGTTTTTGGTGGTGGAAAATAATATTTTTTCATAGTTAGTGTGTGAGGGCCAAACATTGGGGTAATTTTAGGTTTTTTATATGCTAATTTTTTGGATTGGGGTGTTCATATCCTTTTACACAAGCCTCGGGGAAAATCTCGTTTTAAATTTCACTGGAAACATCACAAAATAGCAAGAAAAAACGGTAATCATGATCCTGATTACAAAAAAAAACTCTGGCAAAATGAGACAAAAATAGGGGTAGCAGCGATGATCCTTCACGTTCCATTATATTTGCTATTTCCAATGTTTACTTTAACGGTACTTATCTATGCGTCGATTTATTTGGTTATTCACCGCAAATCCCATCAGCACGTTGAATTTTTCAAAAAGTGGCTTCCATGGCATTACGAGCATCATATGGGAAGAAACCAAAACGCGAATTGGTGTGTAATATGTCCCTTGATGGATTACATCATGGGGACAAGGGTAAAATGGTTGAATAAGGACTAATTATTATGAAAAGGAAAGGAGGAGATCACTATGAACAATACAAAGAAGTGTTGCCCATGCTGTACATGTAACAAAGATTGTTGTAAATAAGAGAGAAGGGGATAATAATGCCAAAATTTTATAGACAGAACAAAAAAAGAATAGATCCAAGATATTTCTTGGAAGAGACGACAAATAGAGATAACTTGCTAGAGGCCAATGAGAAGGGTAAAATAGGGCCATACACCTGGGAAGAAATTGAAGCGGCCTTAGAGGACACCAAGGGCGCGCCCCAGCAGATCCTCGGCACTTTTTTACCAAGGGCCAAGACACAGACGAGATAGCCGGAATCCTTCTTCGAAAGCTTCCAGATCTTGGATGGTCACATATTGAAAGAGATAACGAAGAACTCGTATGGCAATTACAAGCACAATCTTTTTTAAATCCAGAAGAATATGTTGATTTGGATGGTATAGCAGTAGCCATTGCTAATTTTATAGAGGCAAGTGAGCAAGGTTCTGCCATAGAC
>CAZAZO010000061.1:0-5916 GCA_964489675.1 Candidatus Woesearchaeota archaeon
AAAAAAACAAAAAACGAAAAACAAAATGGCAAAAGTCATATACACAAAAGACGCAGAAAAGTATGTTTTAGCTCTAGCTGAAGCATTAAAGAAGATCCCAGAATTTGAAGCTCCTGAGTGGGCAGGATTTGTTAAAAGCAGTGTTTCTAAAAAAAGACCTCCAGTAGGAGACGACTTCTGGCACATTAGAGCAGCGTCTATTCTAAGGCAACTTTATATCAAGGGTGTTGTTGGAGTTGGAAAGCTAAGAACAAGATATGGTTCTAAAAAAGATAGAGGCGGAAAACCAGATAAGTTTAGAAAAGCATCTGGAAAAATTATCAGAGTTATTTTACAACAAGCTGAAGCAGCAGGATTAGTAGAAAAAGTTACTAGAATGCAATTCGGTAGAAGACTAACCCAAACAGGAAGAGATTTATTAGACTCTATTGAAGTAGAAGAAAAAGCTGGCATAAATCTAGAAGGCGTTATTGTTAAAGTTGCTCCAAAGCAAGAGATTGAACAAGAAGAAATTCAAGAAGAAGCAGAAGATAATGTTGTTCAAGAGATAAAAGGAGAAAGTAATGAGGAAGTAACTGAAGATACACAAGAAGCAGAGGAGGATAAAAAAGAAGATGGCAAGTAGAAAACAAAAAGTAGCTTCTAGTAAAAAAAGACATTTAGCAAAAGTTGGAAAGCAGACTAAGTGGGCACCATTTTGGACAGTTCTTAAAAAATACGGGAAAGGTAAAAGGGTTCACCCTTCAGCACACACACACGTTAAGAGAAATTGGAGAGTTAGAAAATTAAAAATGAAGCCAAGGAGGGCTCATAAAACATACCTAGGTTAAAATGGTTGAAGAAGAAAAAAAATCTGTTGAAAAAAAGGCTGCTGAGCCCGCAAAAGAAGCTACTCCAGCTGAGCCTAAAAAGACTGAATCTAAAAAAGATGACGTTAAAAAAGCTTCGACAAAAAAAACTACAAAAAAAGAACCAAAAGAAAAAAAAGCAGAGCTTGTAAGAGAATATGTAGTTCCTATGAGAAAAGCTTTTTCTAAAGTTCCAGAATATAAAAAATCAAAAAAGGCAGTTAAGTATTTGAAAGAATTTTTAGCTAAACACATGAAGGTGGAGGATAGGGATATTAACAAAGTGAAAGTTGACATTTATTTAAACAATGAGATTTGGCACAGGGGAATTAGAAAGCCACTTCCACGAGTAAAAGTTATTGCTGAGAAAAAAGACGGGATTGTTTATGCAAGGCTTTCAGAGGTTCCAGAAGCTGTTAAGTTTAAGATGGCAAAAGATGAGAAGAGAGTAAAGAAAGTTGACAAAAAAGCTGTTGAGGCTGTTAAAAAGGCAGAGGAAGCAGAAGAAGGGACAAAAGAAGCTAGGTCTGACAAGCAAGATAAAACAGAAGAAAAAGAAAAGAAAAAATCAGCATCTGAGAACAAAGAAGCAGCACAAAAAGCAGGAGCTGCCGCACAAAAACACAAAACTAGCGCTAAGCCAAAAAAAGTTGAGTCAGGCGTTACACAAAGAAAGGCTTTGAAGAAGTAAGGCTACCCCTATTCTCGTAGTTTATATTATGCGATGTTATGAATTGTCCTACGCCGCATTTTTCCCATCCTAATTAGTCTGTAGGGCATAATTAGGGTTTCTGTATCTCTCAAGAGTTTCCCAACTTTTACAACAGTTCTTGCAACCTTTTCTATCTCGGAAGGATCATCGTTTAGTTTTCTTAAACAATAGCGACTTTCTGTGTCTGGAGGATGCAGGCAAACATAAGCATTTAATTGAGGCATTGGTCCCCTAACCGCTCTGGTGCGAGAAAAATAATAAAATATACCAGGATAAGATCCAATTTCCATATTGGTATCATCACGACTATCCTTTAGTAGAGACCTTTCTCCCTCAGATTCTATTAAATCTATGTCTGGATGTGCAGTAATGGTAGCTATTAATCTTCTGGGGTTTAAGACAGTATGAAAGTAAAAATTATCCCCAATCCCACCCAGTTTTTCTAGGTCAAAGCCCTTTAGGGTTTCTATAAATTTTAAATATCGATCTATTCTTCTTGTTGCCATTTTCATTTTAATCAAAACTCTTCCCCCAGGGATCTATAAATTTTTAACCTTATCGGAATCTATTTTAATATTCTAGCATTCATTTTTCTTAATAGATTAACATCAAATCCAGCAAGCATGTTGTCATATTCTGGGCTTGCTTCTCCAGATGCGATTCTATGAGCCATGTAGGCATTGCAGGCGTACCCACGCAGAAGTCCCTTCTTTTTTGCTGTTCTCGTTACGACAAAATACTTTTTGCCACTTTGACTATGCCCGCTGTGATGACTCCTAATGTGATCATCATAAACAATTACACTTCCGGGTGCCGTATCCAGCAATTTTTGTCCTTCCATCTTTACTCCATCAGAACTCTTTTTCCCAAGGGGGATGCGCGGGCCGGGGCTCGAACCCGGGTCAACTGGTTTCTCCTAAGAGATAATGGAAGCCAGTTATTCTACCACTAAACTACCCACGCAATGTAAAGATTATTTTTAATAATCTGGGATCATCTCTGTCCGCATTACATATTTTAAGAATAATTAATTTGGTTTTTAAAGGTTTTTATCCTCAGAAAATCAACCACCACAGTCCCAGCCCAATTAGTATTCCAGTCGAGATCCATGGCATTGCGGGATATGCTTTGCCTTCTCCAGACTTCATAAAAAGCAATAGGTGAGTTAGTGCAACAAAGCTTCCCCCAAGGACAAATAATGCAGGAACAAGGCCACGAATGCCAAATAAAGCAGCCTCAGGAAATGTTCTCATGAATACACCCATAGTAATTATTGGAAAAACTATATCTCCCCCGCCAAGTGCCGCCAAATTAATTTTAATTTTTTTATTCTTTAATTTATTCCTTAGTTCTTTTTTCTTGTATTTTTGTTTAAGCTTCTTAATCTTCTCTTTTGTTTTTTTATCCATGTGTGGAATTAAGAAGCCGCCAAATATTCTCACTTCTTCCATTTGATATTTTGCCATCTTTTGCATAATTCCAGATCTCCAAACTGCCCACGCATCATAAATAGCAATTAAGATCAAAATTATAATTATTCCCCAAGCATTAAATAGGGGAGCCAGTATTGCGGCAATTCCAGGGTAGATTAAAATCTCTGTTCCATTATGAATTAATATACTTGGCCTAAAAATTTTAAGAAGGGTCAAAGGAACAGCTAGCGCGAGAGCTATCAAAGACGAATTTATAATTTGGCTATCAATAAATGCATTTAAGCTAACGCTCAAGGCCAAGGCTATTACTAAGAAAAACCAGATTTGAATGATATATTTTAGTCTATATTTCATCAAAGTAAAAAATATAGCAAACGCTAATATGATAGATATAACAAGATTAAATATCCCGGGCTCTTCAGTCTCATCAATATTAAAAGGAAGGGGTTTAGTAAAATTAGCGTCTGTGATATTAGACTGATTATAAGACTGCACGGCAGGGAGTGGCTGATTATAAGAGTTAATAACCAAGATCCCAACTATTTGAGCCAAAAGAAATAATCCCAAAAGACTTAGCGTGATGGAAAGTTTATGTTTCAAATTAATTACCTCTTAAAACTTACAAGAAAGATTAGTTTTTAAGGGATTGGGTAATAGTTATAGCTATGCTCTTTGTATTTTATTAGTGCTTCATATTCCAAGATTATCTCTTTAAATTTTGTTCTTATCTCTGTTATTATATTATTGAGCTCTTCTACAGAGCCTATTTCTATATCAAATTCAATATCCCAGTTGCCCAAGGTGTTTATTATTTCAAGTATTTTAGGCTTATTAAGAAGGTATTTTATTAGTTCGTTTATATGATCTTGACTTTTGTTTTTTAGCTTTAAAAGTATTTTATATCCCAATAAATTCAGTTTATTAATGTTAATCAATACACTTGAGCCCATTAATATATTTTTTCTTTTCAAATTATTAATCCTAACCCTTACGGCTTCAGTTGTTAGACCTATCTCTTTAGCGATATCTATTGTGGGCATTTTTGAGTTTGGAGCCAATAGCTTAAGTATTTTAGAATCCTTCTCATCTATTGTATCCAAGGCCTTATCGGTATAAAAATTATTCAACTTTGATTTTTCTTTACTCTCAGATAAATATTCTTTATTTTTTTGATGTGCGCTTATTATTGTTGAATGGTCTGAGTCAGCTATCTTGTCTTGGTTTTCAGATAGAATTTCCAAGTATATTTTTCTAAAGTGTTCAGAGTTTTTTGAGATTATTCCAACGACGATATCAAAGTGTCCTCCACAATGCATTGTCCAGACAACATATTTTTTATTTTGCAATAACCTTAGATATTCATTAATTTCCTTATTGCTAAGATTATTCATTCTTAAAAATATCTTATAAGGGTGATATCCTAAAGCCGTGAAGTTTATCAGAGAATAAAACTGAAATATTAGTCCCCGTTCCTTTAGGTTGTTTATTCTGTAGGTAGCGCTCTGCTTAGATAGCCCTATTTTTTTTGCTAATTGGGCAGTGGTCTGTCTTGAATTTTGATTTAACTGAAATAGCAAATCCCTATCTTTTTTACTAATATTTAAGGTCATTTTAATGACATAATCAAATATCTTATTTAAATCTTTTGGTTTAGTAAAAATATTTAATCATTAATTTAATATACATAGATTTTCATTATATATTATGAGAAGTTTAAGGAATTTATTTAAGGATTATACGGGAGTGGTGGTAGAGGGTGCTGCAGACACCATGGATCATTTCAAATCTCTTTATAGAATTTACAAGGAAGAAGGTCTTGGAGAGGCAATAGATTTTGATGTTGAGATGACTGATTTACGCAATCAGGGCAGAGGAAGAACTTTTCTATATAAAGATGAGGATTAGTCCAAATATCATTAGGGGATTTAAAAGCCTACCGCAATCTTATCGCTTCTAAATTCCTAGGTACAAGCGTTTCAACTCTGTGCGACTTGTGAATACTACTTGCAAGGTCAATGGACCTGGATTGTTCACCGTGGTTAATGATCACCCTTCTGGGTTTTGGATTAATATTGCTCATAAATGCCATTAATTCGTTTCTAGATGAGTGCCCCGAAAATCCGTCGATACTTATGAACTTTAATTTGATTGGAACAATTTCTTCTTTGCCGTCTACTACGAACTTAGCCTCAGTTATTTTCCCTTCCTGCATTTGCCTTCCAAGTCCACCCGCTGGCTGATAACACGAAAGACACATACCATTCGTTGGATTGTCTGCAAATTCTCTAAAGTATTCAACACTAGCCCCACCCATAAGCATACCTGACGTTGCAATAATAATACAAGGCCCACCCTCAATTACTTTCTTCCTCTCAGCAGGAGACCCCACCCTTTGAAAGGTCTCAGATACAAATGGGTTTTTATCAGAAAAAATAGAAGCCCTAACAGAGTTGTTCAAAAAATCGGGATACGCAGTGTGCACAGCATTAATATCCCAAATCATACCGTCGATATAAACTGGAACTCTAGGTATTTTACCCATCCTCATAGCTTCATCTAATAAAAGCATTTTGTCCTGAGCGTGACCCGTTCCTAGTTCTGGGACCAATAGTTTTCCTCCACCCTTAATTACATTATTTGCAAATTCGATAAATTGTTCTTCAGAAACCTTTTTCGGCGGGTAGTTACAATCTTTTCCTCCATAAGTGGACTCCATTTGCAAAGTTTCTAATCTTGGGAAATAATTTGCTGCAGGCTCTAAAGTTCTAGACTTTCCAAATTTTATATCTCCGCTGTAAAGATAATTGTGCAGCCCATTTCCAATATTAAAATGAATCATAGCGCTCCCTAGCGTATGTCCCGCATTATACATTGTGATTCTAATGTCGGGCGCAATATCAGTTACTTCATTATAGTTTAGTGT
>CAZAZO010000062.1:0-5878 GCA_964489675.1 Candidatus Woesearchaeota archaeon
CCCCCCCCCCCCCCCCCCCCCCCCCCCCCCCCCCCCCCCCCCCACCCCCCCCCCTTAAAAGATAGGGGCTAGTGTCTTTGATTCTCAGGAGGGTTTTGGGGCTACTGTATTAATCAGCTCTAAAAATAATTTGTCCAATTCCTAAAAATATAAAAGCTGCAGGAAATCCCACAAGGGCAGTTTCTATTGAAATTCCGTATAAAATAAATGCCAAAACAGCAGAGGCAGTTCCTCCAATCATGCACAGTGTTACAGATTTTGGTTTTAGTTTGTCGCTAAAAGACAGGATTAATGGAGCAAATATTACAAAGTAGATTCCAGCCATTGCAGTTATTATGTCGACAACATCTGAAAAGATAATCGCAAGAAGCATTCCAACTAAACCAATTAACACAGCAGAAAGTTTTGTAATTAAAGTAAAATCATGCTTACTAACTTTCTCAAATTTACTCAAATAGTCTCTACTAATGCTTGTGGCCATAATAAATATCATGGTGTCTAAAGTAGACATTATCGCAGCAAATAATACCACCACGCCAACGCCTTGAAGATACGAGGGAAGTAGCTCAGTAAATCCAATAACTAAAGCAGATACGGGATCAACGTCGGGAAATTGAGAGTTAATCGACAATGCAATCATAACTATTAAAGACATCAAAATAAATACAAAAATTGCAGAAAACGTGATGGATCGCATGACTGTTTTTGTGTTCTTGCCAGCATAAATTCTTTGCCAAATAGAAGCGCTAATAAAAACAACAACAATCCCGTAAAGAACAAACGCAAGAATATTTATTGGCCCAGGCGACATGAAATCCGGTGTAGAAATAGAGATACTACCAGACTTACTAAATATAACGGCTGCTATCAAAAATAAAAATAAAATTATAATATATTGGAAAACATCAGTTTTTATGACGGCACGAAAACCAGCAGCCACAACATACATCAGCACAATAGCCCCCATTAAAAGTATGGACCCAGTATAGCTAATCCCGGTAATAACACTTAGGATTATTCCTCCCGCAACAAATTGAATTATTAAATATCCTATAAATGCAAAAAATATTACGCTAGCAGAAACCATACTAGGAATTTTCCCAAATTTAAGCTGGAAGTAATCTGGGATCGTATAGAACTGATGTTTTTCAGAAAGCTGTCTGATTTTTGGAATAAATGGCAATAGCAAAAGCGTCCCAGCCAAAGCACCAATCGCAGTCCACATTACTCCTATCCCATATTTATACACAAAAGCAGTAGACGTTATAAGTGAGTTTCCTCCAACCATGCTTGCAATAATTGTAGCAGATAAAACAAAGAAACCAACTTTTCTATTAGCCAGCAAAAACCCTTCATCATTTTCTTTTTTACTCGCACGAAATCCAATATATAAAACAGCAATCAAATACAAGACTACAAGAACTATGCTAGATGTGTTTAACATATCAACTATACTGCATGGCAATTTAAATAACTTCCCAAACACCAAACTTCTTAAATAGATGTTTAACCTTATATTATATGGCAAAAAACACAAGTCTCGCGCCAACTAAAACCAAATTCGATTCACACTGTCATGGATGTCTTCCAGATGGATGTAGGCAGTGTGTTGAAGGTAAAAAGTTAGTTTTGTTCATCGGTGGAAAATGCAGTCGTGCTTGTTGGTATTGCTCACTTAGCACAAACAGAAAAAATTCTCCTAAGTGTTTTGCAAATGAAAGGCCTATAAAAAATTCAAGAGAATTAATCAAAGAGGTAATTGAAGGTGATTCTCGCGGGTGTGGGATAACAGGAGGAGACCCACTGGTTTATTACAAACAAACCCTAAAGTATGCCAAGGCCCTAAAGAAAAAATTCGGCAAAAGATTTCATATCCATATTTATTTACCCTTTCCCCTAGTTAATGAGCACAGAATAAGAAAATTATCCAGATATGTTGATGAATTCAGATTTCATCCAGGGTTCTTAACAGATATGACAAGAGTGGAATCAGACATTGCAAAACTTAAAATGGTTAAAAAAATTATTGGCAAAAAAAGAATGGGGGTTGAAATGCCAGTGCTTCCCGGGCTTGAAAAAGCAATATTCTCATTTATTAGAAAAATCAAAGACTTGGTATCATTCGTAAACTTAAATGAATTTGAAATAAGTGATACAAACTTTAAGACTGTAACAAAACGATATAGGTTAAATAAAGATACATACAGCATAAATGGATCAATGAAAGCAGGCCTTTGGGTGCTAAGGGAAGTTAAAAAAACAGGTTTAGGCGTTAATGTTCATCTATGTAGCGCAAAAACAAAAAGCGCACACCAGTACTTTAGAAGGCTTATGAGAAGAAAGATCCTGCCCCACGGAAACAAAACAGAAGAAGGAACCGTAATCTACTTCGCAATTTATGGCGGCGGTGAAAGAGGGCATAAAACCAGGCTTGGAAAAATAAGGCGAGACATTAGAAGAATAACGGAAAATTATTATGTTGACAAAAAAGGCAAAAGAGTGATTATAAAAATGAGTGAAGTCGAAGCAGTATACGAAATGCTAGGAGATAAATACAAAATAGCAAGGGTAGAAGAAAGTCCAACGAGTGAAAGAGAAGTCATGAGTTTTTGGTATGTCGGTGAGGATTAGGGCTTGGCTGCGACTACATTCCAAATTAATTTTATTCATTCATAATATTGCCCACTACACTTCGTTACACTACGCTACCCTCCCCTACTCTCGGGCCCTTTCCTTTAATGGCCCTCGCCAAAGATAGTGAATGAAGCAATTAATTTTTAATTTGGGATGTAGCCTAGAGGCTGCAAAACAGTTAAATAGTATTCTTGACTATATCTTTTATGAGTGAAAAAACAAAGAATAATAAGAGTGATCTTGAAAAAAAAGAATCTTCTAGGTGGATTAAAAAAGCAGAAGCAGATCTCAGGAAAGCAAAAATTCTCTTTAGCGCAAAAGAATACGATGGAGCCTTATTTTATTCTCAGCAGGTAGCAGAAAAGGGGCTTAAGGCGGTTCATATCTTTATTGGACAAGGCCTTACTAAAACCCATGAATTGGGGGCCTTGGCAAGACGTGTAAATGCTCCTAAGAAAATTCAAGAAAAAGGAATAATTTTGACCCCATATGAAAGGTTTTCTAGGTATCCTGATTTAAATGAAGAATTTTTTGACAAGGATAATTCTATAGAAGCTCTAAAAATTACACAGGAGGTTTTAGCATGGTGCAAACAACAAATCAAAATTTGAAGACAGTTAAAAATTACCTAAAAAAGTTAAAGAAAATTAATGTGGAAAAAGCGATTTTTTTTGGAAGTCGTGCAAAAGGTAATTTCTATGAAGATAGTGATTTTGATTTAATTGTTGTCTCTAAGGAATTTAAGAATTTAAAGCTTGGGAGAAGGGTTTTATTGGCTTATCGTTTTTGGGAAAACAATTCGGCACTAGAGGTATTGTGCTACACTCCAGAAGAATTTGAAGAAAGAAAAGACGGATTAAACATCGTAAGTGAAGCGATTAAGACGGGTATTGAGATGATTTAGCAATGGAGTGAAGTGAGGATTCTCAGATATATTATAGGGAAGTCATGAGTTTTTGGTATGTGGGTGAGGATTAGGGCTTAGCTATTCTCCAAAGTGCTTCAAACTGGGTTTTGAATGCTTTGGCTACTTCTTCACTTTCTATGCAAATGGTTAGAATCTCTTCAGAATATATACTAATTATCGAAAGATCTTCACAAACGTTTATTGCAGTTGTCGAGGGGTAATCTAAATATCTTATTTCTGCTCCCGCATCCCCCTTGTCTCCAGATTTTTTAAATTCAATATCATTTATTTTTCTAACACTCACCTTTTTTTGTTTTCGTTTTGGGTATACGCTGTACTCAAAGAAATTAAGTATTTTTTTAGGATAAAATTTCTTTTCTTTTATTCCTAAGACGCAAATTTCTGTTTTATTCTTATATTTTTCAATTTCTTTCATAAATGCAGTTCTTTGTCCTTCAAAGCCAGTGTATATTTCTATTTTTGCTCCGCTATCTTTGCCTTGAGCATTTTTTATAAGAGAAGGGATTATTTTATTTATATCTTCTTTCTGTTTTTTTAGAGTTTCTTCTTTATCTTCTAAGTAGTCTATTATTTTCTTTGGATCTGTAGCGCTAAAATATTTTACTTTGTTTTTTGTTATCTCACTTATTAGTCCCTTCTCTTTTAGGGCATCCAGTATTTGATATATCCTTCCAGAGTTTATTTTTGCCTTTTTCATTATTTCTCCAGACGTTAATTCGTTAGACTTAGTCAATGTAAGATAAATTCTTGTTTCATAATCTGTGAGCCCGATTTCTTTTAGGAGGTTTTCTATCATGTTTTCTTAAGGCTTTGAAGGTTTATAAATGTTTATATCAAACTCCCGGAGGGGAGGGGTTATTCTTAAGTAGATAGTAGATACTACTATTGTATGGTAAAGAAAAAAGAAAGTTATGAAGTTGAAAGAGAAAAGACAGCGAGGCTTCTTTCTGTGGGAATTGGGGGTCTTTACGTAGAAGATCCCTCTCTTGAAGGGAGTAATACAAAAAGACGAGTTTATGTGGGAGATCATGGGCATGAGGCTTCAAATGGTGAGACAGAATTTTGGAGAATTTTATATTTAACTGGTCGCGGTGGGCTTGATACGAGATCAGACATTAAGATCCTGAGCAGAAAGTATCCTTGTGTTAGAGAGGGCGATTCTGTTTATATGGAAAGAGATGAGCTTATCAGGCCAATTGCATTGGAGAGAATTTCGAGCGATTTTGATGATCCTCAAAGGTATAGGGTTGTTTGTGAAGAGCAGGGCAAAGAGGAGGCCTTTGAAGTTGAAGCTCCACGTGAATATATTCGCTATAATAGGTGGGGTAGCGTAGAGGAGGTTGTTGACGTTTTATAGGATGGAAAACAAAATGGAAAACAAAAATAACAAAAAGCATGGGATTATGAGGTCGAACCCAGTTATGCCCCGATTGATTTAATTAGAATTTCTCATAAGGGAGAAGATATCATTGCAGCCTATCCTGCTTTCACTGGTATCCAAGATTTTAGACTTGAACAGATGGGCAAGAGATATACTCATTCAGAAGAATTCGAGGATATATCTTTTAGGGCAGCTACGCCATCAGAATCTCTTTCATTGATTGAATACCTGACTAGGACTCGAAGATTGAGAAAGGATGAGTGGTCTCGGGGAGATAGATTTAAAGAAATTTTTCCTGAAGGTGGTCCAATCATTTTGGGGAGAATGTCTGGAACGGATGAGGGGATATACATAAATTTGCCCGAAACTGAATCCGGCCTCCCCTTAACTAGTGAATCAGAACTTTGTTTAAGGACAACCTCTCTTTCTTCAGATGGATTGGTGGCTAAGGATCCTAACAGTGATCTTTGTTTTATTCCGTATACTAGTTATTTAAAATGGAATAAAACTTGGAAAGGTTATGACTTCTCAAGAAAAGGGGGAGAGCCTCAACCCCCTGCAGAAGCGTCAAGGTTCAGCCTCATCCGAGCTATTGAAGGAACTTTGGAGAATTCTGCAGAAGTATATCACAAAATTGCTTCAAGAAAAGATTATTTTAACTGGTCCCATGATACTATTTTTCATATTCCTCGGCCCCTGCTGCCCCTTAAGGGAACGGGATTTATCTACATTTATGCAGATGAAAGGAGTATAGACATTTGTGGCCAATCTGATAAAAAATGCAGGGATCTTGAAGGATATTCTTTTGGAATTTTGAAAAAAGAGAACATGAAAGGAGGTAGTAAATAAAATGGAAGAAAAAACACAAAAAAGGCTAATGGGGAGAGATGTTTTACTTGAGAGGACTAGGTTGTTGGATGCTCCGTATTGCGAAG
>CAZAZO010000063.1:0-5830 GCA_964489675.1 Candidatus Woesearchaeota archaeon
GGGATGAATAATTCCTATTGTTCTTGATGCATTTTCAAGAAATGTTCTATCTTGTTGGCCTTCGCCAGCGGTCATAGCATTTAAATAATCCTGTTCTGAACCTAATGTTGATAAGGTTTCAAGAACTTGTTTTGGTGTAGTTGATCCTCTTTGTGGAGCACCACTTAAAGAAAATAGATCATCTATTTTCTCTTCGTTGTCATCAAGCTGATCAGTACATATAACATCATTAAGAATATCATTCAATGAGCGAGGGAAGCGGCCATCATTTTGTGTGGCTTCATAAGCGTCTGATACCCCTTGGCCAGCAAGAGCAAGACTTTTACAAAGAGCGGATTCACCCAATTGTATTGTTTTAAGAATCAAAGCAGAAACGACTTGGCCCATTGTTTTTTTGAGGGCGTATAAGAAAGCATCTTGAAGGCTTTCCCATATATCCCAACCAGATGGCAGTTTTTTTAATTCTGGGACGGAGAATGGTCTTGTTTTTCCTTTTCCGCAAGCACCAACAGTAAATGTTCCTAAGAATTCATCTATAGGTGGATAAGCAAAAGAATAATTTGGACATTTAAAAGAGCTAAAAAACTGCCCCATGATGTCGGCACCGGGCAAACTATCGATTCCAGTCATTATTTCTTGTACTGAGGCATTTTCTATGATTGCTTCACCATAAGCTTTCATTAATTCTTTTTGAACTTTACCTACGGCTCTACCGTATGTTCCTTGTTTATATTTATCTCCTTCCTGTAGGGAGGCATATTCAACTTTTTGTTTTTCTTGATCTATGATTTCTTGTTGCTCTTCTTCTGTTTTATCAGAAAAACCAACCGAATTTGGACTTCGTATGCTTTCTTTGTTTGCTTCCTCTTCAGCTTTTGTTAATTTTTCTCTCAATTTTTCTAATTCTGTAACAAGTCTATTTTTCTCACTTACAATCATACTATTATATTCCGATTGAGTCATCAGTGAAATATCATCTTTATTTCTTTGGGCTTGTCTTAATTTGGATTCTAAATTAACAACATTTGCGGCAGCATTTTCTTCATTTTTTTCTGTAGCGGTAAATTCAGAAGTTGCATTGGCAACTTCTTGTTGTCGAAATTGTATAGCAACTTGATTTTGCGGGTTTAATAATGCCTGTTCTAATAAAACTTCTGCTTGTGCTAATGTTCGTTCGGCGGCGCCATGAGCACTAGATGCTGCATATAGTACCTCTAATGCACTATCATGTTCTATTTCAGCTTGAGCCACAGCCGCTTCAGCATTATTGTTTAAATTTCCTAAATCACTAAGATATTTTGAATATGTTTCTTTTTCTATATCGCTTATTTTAGTTTCTATGTTAGAAATTTCTTTTTCAATATCTGTAACAGTTGTATATTTGGCTTCCGACTGATTTATACTATTTAATGCTTCTCTATCATATGCGGATTCGACATCGCCGGGTTCATAACCTGCTTCCCAAGGGGCCGGAAGATCTTTAAATTCTTTTTGTATTGTGCTTCTTACTGCTTCTTGTTTATCAGCCGGGAGACCCGCCAAAAGCATCTCCATGCCTTCAGTTGTGAGAGTTCCAATTGTTCCTTTAATAATTTCTTTTAACCCGTCTTCCAAGGTTAAACCACCCATCAAACACTGTATTCCTTTAAGGGTTATTTTTTTCCAATTACACGGGCTTAATTTATTCATTAAGTCTTTTAACATACCATCATCAACAGCTTCTGTTTTTTTAGCATCCTTTACTACAGGAGCCTCAAGTTCTTCTTTTTTCTTTAGTTGACGTTGTTTTTGACTTTTAACTGCTTTATCGTATAATTTTTGACCTTCTTTTGATCCATCAAAAACGGTTGGTTTTCCTTTGTTTTTATTTTCTAACAAACGACAATTATTTTTATTAAATTGATATGCAAAGCTTTCAAAAAATCCCATAGTCTCATTTAATATGAAATCATCAAGCTGTTCAAATTTATCCAGAAGACACCCATTTTGTCTATCTGATTGTAGTTCGGTTGAATTTCCATAATCAACACTCAAGGGCGGGAAAGTATTCTCTACAAGGAAATCAAGCCAAGGCGGAGTTTTTCGTGCATCTATAGTGTCTTTTATTGTGCTATAATTTGCTATATAAGTCATTAATGTTTGGTCAAAAAATGCAATAGATCTTAATGTATCTGTTGGTATATCACCTTGTTCTGGCTGCGGTGGGAGCTTTAGTTCTATCCAATCACAATTAGCTGGTTTTATTTTTATAACATCTATTAATTTATAAGGTTTATTATTTGTAACACTTTTTTCTTTTTTACTATCGGAGATTTTATCATTGCTAATAGATACTTTTGTTGCTTCCAAAGACGTACCAGATGAATCCTCTGCGACGGGTTGATCTGTTTCTGTTGCGGGGGAGTTTTTATCAAAAATTATTTCTATTTCTAAAACTTTTTGTGAGTTATCGGAAAAAGGGAGTTCCCAAGCATTATAATAATTATAGCCTTTTTTTTCTATAAGTCGAGATAAAGATCTTTCAAAACTTTTAAATCTACCTTTCATAAAGGATGCATAAAAAGGTGCTTCTTTATCCTCTACAGTGTGATATAGTCTGCCATTAGTAGTATGATGAAAACTAGATTGAAATTTAGAAAATAATGAAAAAATCTCTTCCATTTTTTCAATCCATGTTTTAAACTCAGATACTTTAAATTTTATACTTGCTACATTTGTATCAACAGTGGCCGCAATTGGCTCATTTGTACTTGATCTAAAATATAAGCAGGTACGGTTACAAGAACAGCCATTACTCCATTTGCTAGTCCATAAAAATAATATTCGGTCGCAGAAGCAAACAATTCAAGTGCATTTAAATTATCTATAAAAGGAAGCGAGACTGTTTCGCTATCTTCGGCAGAAACCCACTCATCAAAAGATATATCTGAATCTATAGATGCATAATGTTTTCTTTGGCGAACATATTTTCTTGCATCAGAAGTAGAAAAAACAGAACAATCATTGTTTGCACAAATATATTTTTTTTCTATAGTTTTATCAAAATGACGAAGAATATGTCTAATTCCAGTTTTTACATAACTTCTTTTAATTTTATCAAACAATTCCTCATTTGAAAATTGTTCTTCTAAACGGGCTTTCTCTGCTGCACCAGAAGTAGGTGTTGGTGTTGGGATTCCACTCTTTGATAAAATAACCTGATTTTCTGGCTGCGGGTCTAAAATTGTTTTTAAGTCCGACAAACGATAACTATTTCCATCTTGGTTTATGTAAACAGCAACAGAATATTCGCATGTATTTTGATTCAGCCAAGGTTCTTTTTGTTTCCACCAGTCAGGCGGAATGTTATTCGGATCAGGTATACAAGTTGGACAAACCCTATCAATTGGTTTTTCTTCGGGCTTAACCAAATCACACGGGTCTCTTTGTATGTTAATAAATTTTGATTCGTTTGCCATTTTTTACCTATGTTATAAAAACATTTTTACTTAAAATTGATTTTGATCCGGGTACTATTGCAATGTCTAAATGATTTATATCATTTAATACTTCATTATATAATTCATTCAATATATTTCTAAGATTTTCAACATTTTGTATCATTTGTTGTGCCATAATACCAGAAGTAGCACCAAAGCTTAAAACTGATAAAGCAGCAGAATTTTGTGTAACTTGAGTAATTAGACTTTGAAGTATTTTAAGTTTTTTATTATTTATACTTTTCATTGTTGTTAAATAAGAAATTAAATTCTCACCTAAAACTGCTGGTTGCATGTTATCTTCGCCTTGGTTGCCAACAATTAGTTCAATTTTAGCATTTTCTATATCTGTACCATTAGCCCTTGATTCCCCAAAGGGCCCAAAACCATCGCCACGGGCACCACCAGCATAAATTCTAACACTTTCTCTCCCAACAATTCTTGTGCAGTCAGATTTTATAACCGCAGCAGAAAGCTCAGTGGGGTTAGAGCCTTTTACATTTTTAAAACCAAGATATTCATCTATATTAATGGCTCTCTGTGTGAGATATAATCTGGCGGCATCGGCAAAAAAATTATTATCGACAACTGTATTATGATCGAGAGTTCCTGATGGCATTTCGTTTATTCCTTCGTTGGACTGGGCACCTAGTGTCATCAATGTTGAGTTTGTTTCGGTATTTTTGAGTCTTTTCATTATAGTAGAAGAAACTCGGCCAGCAACTAAATCTATCATTCCACACTGTGTGTCTCCACGACCGCCACATCCAGAAAATTCAGTTCCGGGTCTATCTCTTCCCAAGACAATATAAGTATTGTTTTTTCCTTGAAAAACTCTTTCACACCCAGCAGACTCATAAGTTGGTATAGACTCAACTATTTCAGTGCATCCAATTCCTTGTGCTTCCTGAGATCCGAGAGCTTGTGA
Source organism: Candidatus Woesearchaeota archaeon (assembly GCA_964489675.1). Taxonomy (GTDB): domain Archaea; phylum Nanobdellota; class Nanobdellia; order Pacearchaeales; family GW2011-AR1; genus JAGVXH01. The sequence continues at coordinate 4,408 of CAZAZO010000063.1, forward strand.
TTTTCTTAAAAATTCTTTTACAACGGGGTCTATGATTGTGGTAGGTATTGACATAATTACATTCCTCCGCCAGACCATGATTTAACATTTGTTTTACCTTTAAGTATGGTTGATCTACTTTTATATTCAAAATGCCAAGCTTCTACATTTGTACCACCATATTTTTTTGGGGCGGCCCACGATGGATGTTCCCATCCATATTTGGGGGCATTTTTCTTAAGCCATAAAAAATTATCAGATTTAAACTGTGATTTTCCATTTTTACTATATTCTTTAGTAACTTTAAAATCTATTGCGAGTGCCCATCCATGATTAGAATTTCCCGGTAGTGAGGCTTTGCGGCCGTTGTTATTTCTTGTGGTTTTTTGTGTCTCCCAAGAACGATTGACTCCGCCAACTGGAAGGTCGTGACCATAAACAGCTTTATATGCAGCATTCATCATAGACAGGCTGTTTGCTGCATCTGTCAAGATTTTAAATTTATTTACTTTCTTTTTTCCTACAATTGCAACACCGTTTTTATATTTTGGAAATTCATGAGTAACTGTTGTTAATATTTCATCTGGTAAAAGGCCATTGTAAATATCTTTTCCATTAAATTGAGCTACTATTCCAATGTATTTTCTTTTTTGTGGCGTTGTTGTCACAAGTTTCCCTGCATTATTGACTCCTGTCCATTTTAACGTCTTCGGGTCGACGTTCGTTGTACTTTGGTTTTGTGCTGCGTTTAGAGCGTTTATGGTATTTCCGGCGACGGCGACGCGATTAAAATTACTTAAATGAAGTTGGAGTCCCATTTTTGTAAGTATCGTTTCATCTCGGCCAACTGATGATAATTCAAATGTTATTTTCCTTCCGCCTGATTCTGTTTCAGTAAAAGTACATCTAACTGTGTCTCCAACCTGTAATTGCGCTGGTTGGCCAATATTATAGGGGGTAGCGGAAGTGGCCAGAGGGTGACAATCTACAGCGGATTGGGCAGCACCGCTCCAAGAAATAACTTTTGTGGTCGGATCCATCGTGGCACTTGAGAAAGTCCAAGGGGCTGGTATATTTTCAAAAAATTTAGGACGAACACAAACCTCATAATAATTTGCTTCGTTTGGTTGGGCGGGGCTAACTCTTAAAACACCCGCAACTTCATAATATCTATATGATTTTTTTAATTGTAAAATCACTGCATCAAATGTTGTAATATCTTTTAATTTATCATTAAAAGCCTTATCAATCATATCAGAATATACTTGTTTATCATAGGCATATTTTGAGGATGCTTGATTATTTACAGCTTTGGATCCTTTTAATGTATTTGGAGTATGATAAGACATTTATTCACCCTCCTTTTCTTTTGATATCATTTCATAAATGCCATCCAGATCAGCAGCAGTAAGTCTATCTGCTCCTTCTTTTTTCGCCATTAAAT
>CAZAZO010000064.1:0-5442 GCA_964489675.1 Candidatus Woesearchaeota archaeon
TCTTCATCAATTGGGTGTAAGAGGTACTGAACAATTTCTGTAGGGCCTGTAGCAAAATTGGGCCTATAGCACAACGGTAAGTGCGCCGGACTCATAATCCGTGGATGGGGGTTCGATTCCCTCTAGGCCTACTCAAAGATACTCATAACTACAACAAGAGGTTATGAGTATGCCATCAGCAAATAAAGAAATTCATCGCACGTACCAACAAAGGCACTACGCAAAAAACAAGAAATATTACAAAGACAGAAGAGCAGCACGAAAAAAACAACAACTACAAAGATTCGTAGCATTTAAGAGTACTTTATCTTGCGCTTTATGCTCGGAAGATGATATAGCAGCATTAGACCTACATCATGTTGATGAAAAGGAATCATTGATTTCACAACTTTTGAAAAACAGTTGTGGTTGGTCGCGAATTATTGCGGTAATTGAGATCTGTATTTGCCTTTGTGCAAATTGCCATAGAGAACTTCATGCAAAACAAAAGTTAGCAGCTCTTAAGGGAAACCTTAAGATGAACAGCGAGTAAATTCAGGGAAACCTAGAACAGGCAATCCTGAGCCAAGCTTTCACACTGCATAATAATTTATGCGAACTCGAAAACAGATGTTTTCTTGAAGGTGATTGAAGGTGCAGAGACTAGACACTCGCTACCTAAAACAGAAATGTTATGGTAATGGTATAGTCCTACCCTCTAAGGGATTAGAGAAGGTTGTAACCGTGATGTCGGAGGTTCGAGTCCTCTTCCGGACGTCTAAGTTCTCTTGCCTCCAAGGAGGTTTCACAGAGAATTACTACAATGTGACTACGAGTTCTTTTATAATCATTTTTAAACCTTGTTCTCCGTAAAATTATTTTTATTTTGAAAGCCCCTTAATCGTATTACTCACCTTTTCAATTTTCATCCCAGCCAAAAGCAACGCCGCCCGAACATTATCCAACTCAGCCCGAAGACACGAACCAACCACAGCTCCCTTAACCCCAGGAACATTAACCTTCATATAAGCCGCCTTTGCCATGCCCAAAACCCCCAAGTATTTCAAAATAGCATCTCGAATCCTCTTATCAGTAGCACAACTGACGATAAAATACCTTCTTTTATCTCTTGCGCTTGGTTTTAGGTTTAGTCTTTTTTTCATTTTTGTTTTTAGCCTTCGCTCTTTTTATTTTTTTAGTCTTCTTTTTTACAGCAGGCTTAGACTTAAGCTCATTTATAGTTACTTCTTTATTATTTATAGTTTCTTTTTCTAATTTATTTATCTTTCTATTAATAATAAATATTATAATAAGCACTACAATCGCTGTTACGAAATAAAGATACGCCTTAAAATTTTTATAAATTGAATCTGCAACGACCTCCTCTTCTTCTGGCTCTTCTTCTGCTCTCATCTCCTCAAATATATTTTGAATAAAAACATTCACCCTCTCCCCTGATAGCGCATCAACTCTTATGTATAAATTATAAAAATCAGGGGAGGATAAATTCAACTTTATTTCATCCCCCTCATTCATTATTAATTCAATGGGCTCACTATTAACTGTAAGATCCACAAACAAAGCTGTAATCTTGTTAATTGTTACATTATGGTCCTCGCCATTACTAGTCTTAAAAACAATGGCCCCTTCTTCCTCTAATACTCCATTATACCCCTTCTTCATTTCATAAGCTGTTGGGGTCACTATTTCAACCTCCTGAGAAGCAGGTGCTCCACCGCCTCCACCGCCTCCTCCTCCGCCACCATTGTTATTATTACTCGAAGGACTAGGGCTCGGACAAGAACCAACATCCGCTTCACAATTAGAACAATTCTCCCCTTCGTCCACTTTCCCGTCCCCACAAAAATCATTAGCCTCCCGAACAGCAGAATGAGTTAATCCAGAAAACTTATAATACGTATCATTCTCCACAAATTCACAAGCATACCCCCCAGTTGCTCCAGGGCATGTAATTAAATATTCATTTGTAGAATTACAATATTCACTAATCTCACCAACACCGAATATCTCTGCATCCTTAATACAAGTATTATTCGACGCTATATTCTTTTTCAAATACAATGTTTTTGTACCAATATTTTCAGTTAAATTTATTCCTCTAACAATTAGATAAGAACTGTTATCCACAGTACCATTTCCCTGCATTATGACAGCTTCAGAAAGATCCAGCGTTGTATTAGTGTTGTTCAATGTATGATTAAATTCAATTATTGTTTGGTTAGCCGTATCTATTAAGCCCACCGTATAATTACCATCTGGATAAGTTATTGATAAATTACTTGATCCGTTAATATATACTCCCAAGCCTGTTATAGCCACTTCTTGCCCAGTTGCATCTTCCGTTAAAAATGTTATTTCAGATTCTCCTATATATGAGTTATTTATCGACGAAGATGTTTTATTTATGTAAAGTATTGCATTCAAAGACAACACATTTCCAAGATCATCTCTTATCTGTAAATCGAAAGACAAATTGCCAAAGCCCATAAGCGCTATTGTTTGATTAAAAACACTACAAGAAACACACCCCACTTTGCTTTCCGATCCATTTATAGAATAGGTAAAGTCCACTGCTTCACTGAATGTCAATTCTACTGGCAACGTCAGAGTAGCTGTATTTACCGTTGAAAGATTTGTATAATTAAAAGAAGTAAAATTCAAAAACGGCAATGTTTGCAGTGCCGCATAAGCGTCAAGTCTTGGATATAATACTCCAGTAGCTGTATCGTTTATTCTTATTTCTGTTGCATTTAATGCATAAATTATTTCTGTTGCATTTAAATGTCTGTCATTTTTTAATTTTGAATATTGTTGTATAAGTGCAATAACCGATGAAACAAATGGAGTTGACATTGAAGTTCCACCAATTGTTTGAAAGCCGCCCGAAGGATATTTTGGAGCAGTAATAGATATTCCCGGAGCCAAAACTTGAAAGTTCGCCCATCTTTGATAATATTGCGTATCCGAATCGCTAACGGTTCCAACCGAAATTACATCCGCCAAGCATGCAGGATGAGCTACTCCCAAGCTTCCATCACAAGTAGTCGCTGTTTTACCCTCGCAATTTCCAGCCGCAGCAACAATTGATATGTTATTTGCTATCGCACTTTGTACAACCGGATCAAAATCTACATCTGTACATGTCGCAGTCTCATATGACCCATCCCCCAAACTCATACTAATAGCAGTTATATTAAATCTAGAAGCGTTATTGATGCACCACTCCATAGCGCTTAAAATATCCGCCCCATTGCCATTCCCCTCATTGTCCAAAATTTTCATTGCAATTATTTTTGAACCAGGAGCCACTCCCTTATACGTAGAGTCCCCCGAAGCTATTATCCCCGCCACATGGGTCCCGTGCCCAGTAGACCCCCCATAATCATGATCATCCATAGGATCCGAGTCATCATTCGCAAAATCATATCCTCCAATTACAATACAAGAAGAAGATGCATTATTATTCCCCCAGCAATTCCCAAACGCCGAATGCGTGTAATCTACTCCAGTATCTAATACACAAACAGAATGTTTAGCACCGGTTATATTCGTCCCATTAAGTTGAACCCTTCTAACAACAGATGCATTTATATTATCCACCGCAGTATCCAATATCGCACTATACTGCCTTATCTTGGAAACAACTATCTCATCATTTTCTTCTAGTAACTTTTTCTCACCATCACTAACATCCGCCACAAACCCATCTAATATCTCAAACTTTCTAATAACATTCAAATTCTCTTCTAAATCTACAGCCGAAGACACCCCATATTCGCTAGAGGAATTATCAACATATGTTATAATCACTTCTTCTGCCATAGCCATACTTACAAAAGCTAATACAATCACAAAAACAAAAAACACAGACAGCCCACTTTTATTACTCATAAAAAATCATACATGACGAGAGTTATAAATATTTGCTTATCTACTGTATCTCCGATACTTACAAAAGGATTTTTGAGTTCACTAACTTTTGGCGAACGAAGTGAGAATTAAGGGCGGGTCGCGAGGCGAAGCTGAGTATAGTGGGTACCTGAACTCAATAATTATGAAAACTCATCGGAAATACTTATCTAATCCTTTCTTATCTTGTCCGCTATCCAATCAATTGGAGAAAAGCCTTCATCTCCCCCAGGAGCTTCCGCCCTATCTGGATCCTCCACCCGAACAGCATTTCCAACCAGCTTACTAGTGTCTGTTCCTATGTCAAATAATTCAACAGTAGTCTCACCAAGCCAACCAACATAAAGATAAACCGCATTAACAACCCCCTTAGGAGAAGATAAATCCACCTCATTAGACGACAAAACAGCACTCATAGATAAATATACCAAAATCACAATCAATCCAAGAAGTGCAATCCTCAAAAGCCTTAAGTGGTGCTCAAACTTGAAAAACACAAATGCCGCTACTGCCAGAAATATCAATGCTACCCAAAATATCATGATATTTTGTAGAAGACAAGCTATAAAAAGTTTTTTATAATAGGCTCTTTTAATAACATCACAAAATGGGTGGTAAAATTTATTTATTCAGGCACGGCCAGACTAGATTTAATCGAGATGGCATGTTTACAGGCTGGACCAATTCTAAAATAACAAAGAAGGGCAAAGAAGATGCAAAAATAGTAGCTCAAAGATTAAAAAAGAAAAAATTTCAAGTCGCAATTCACACAAGATTATCCAGATCAAAAGATACATTAAATATCGTTATGAAAAATCATCCTGAATGTGTTTTAGTTATGCAAGACGATAGAATGATTGAAAGAAACTACGGAAGATTAAATCGCCTTATGCACTGGGGCGTGGTCAAAAAATTCGGAGCTAAAAAATATGACCTTTGGCACAGAAGCTGGGAAACTAGGCCTCCCAGGGGAGAAAGTTTCGCCGACGTTGAAGTTCGAGTAAGAAGTTTCATCAAAGACTTAAAAAAATTCATAAAAAAGAATAATGTTAATGTCGCAATCTCCGCTCACGGCAACTCAATTAGGCTTTTCAGAAAAGTAATGGAAAAAGCTCCAAGAAAAGAAGCTATCAGTTGGTTTATACCCTATGATGGGGTGTTAGAGTATACTATTTGAGTACCTTCCCCGTCTCCAAAAACCACAAATAAAGATCCAGTTCTGCCAAATTCATCCCAACTTCTTTTGTCAGCTCCCTTAAAATCCCCTCAATTTCTAAATATCTCCCCCTAGTCATTGTCTTGGGTCTTTCAATTAACCCCTCCGCCACCAACAAATCCACAATATGAAAATCAATTATAGCCAAATCCTTATATCCAATATTCCTCAAAAAGTGTGACGCCTCTTTCATCCCAATTCCCTTAATGTTTTTAACAAGCCAATCTCGCAAAACAAACTCATCCTCCTCATTTATCAAATCACACAACTCATCCTTACATTCTCTAGCCAAGACTATTCTTTCAGCCCTCTGCGGC
>CAZAZO010000065.1:0-5344 GCA_964489675.1 Candidatus Woesearchaeota archaeon
CAACGCTAGCCCTAAAGCTATTTCGGGGAGAACCAGCTATTACCAGGCTCGATTGGCATTTTACCTCTTGCCACAAGTCATCCAAAGAATTTGTAAGTTCCACTGGTTCGGGCCTCCACTAACCTTTCGGTTAGCTTCACCCTGCTCATGGCAAGCTCGCCTGGCTTCGGGTCTTTCCCTATCATTCCTTCCTCATATGAAGAAACGCGCTATTCACGCTCGCTTTCACTACGCCTCCGCTCCAGAAGAGCTTAGACTAAATGATAAGGAAAACTCGTTGGCTCATTCTTCAATAGGCACGCTGTCACCACATAAAGTGGCTCCAACTGCTTGTAGGCATAATGGTTTCAGGTTCTGTTTCACCGCCCTTACCGGGCTACTTTTCATCTTTCCCTCACGGTACTGGTTCACTATCGGTGAGAGGATAGTATTTAGCCTTAGCAGGTAGTACTGCTAGATTCCCACAAGGATATCTTTTCTCGTGGTACTCAGGAATAGCAACCAAGAAGATTCTCAATTTTCACTTACAGGACTTTTACCTTCTTTGGTAGTCCTTTCCAGGATCTTTCAGTTAATTAAGAATTTTTTGACTTCTCGGATAAATCCAGTTGCTATCCTACAACCCCCATCTGTAAACAGATGGGTTTGGGCTCTTTCCTTTTCGCTCGCCGCTACTAAGGAAATAGAAATATTTTCTCTTCTCCTCCAGGTACTGAGATGTTTCACTTCCCTGGGTTCGCTCCCAATAAATTGGGTATCAGAGCTTTACTCTGATGGGTTTCCCCATTCGGAAATCCTCGGATCATAGGTTGCATGACACCTTCCCGAGGCTTATCGCAGTCACGCCACGCCCTTCATCGCCTTCCTCTCCCAAGACATCCACCATTTGCCCTTGTATATTTTATATACCTTGGCCAGCAATTAATAACTATTATTATTGCGAATTTTATAGACACAAATTGTCAAAGTTCATCATTCTTGTAATTAAAAAACTGATTCATGGAATCAGCTCTTTGCCCATCAAAAAGATTGCAAATTAGCTGCTCCGTTTGTTTAATAACTTTATCTGCATATCAAGTGTATTTTAAGGGAAATAAGAAATGTTGTCAAGAAAAAGAAAACAGCCGAAGCTGTTTTCTTAAATCAAAGTAAATAAGTTTACTTTAATTTTCTCCTCAAGTTCTTTAACATATCTTCTGCTACGCTTTTTCCACCCAATCCAAAGGCTAATCCAAAAGAAAGAGTTAACATACCTACTAACCCTGTGAATAGGGTTAGTACCATTTCTTTTGCAATTCCGAGTTGTACTAATACTGCTAAAAGAGCAAAACCTAAAATTGCCCATCTAACAATTAAACCAGCTAATCGAGAATACCTTACTCCTGCCCTTGCAATAGAAGCAACAACTACCTTTTGTAAAAGGTCAGCCATTATTACAGCTACCACAAACATCAACACAGAAACAATCACACTAGGAACAAATGCTAATACCTTGGTTAAAAATACAGCAAATTGTAAAAATCCTAAGATCTCTACTGATGCTAGTAAAAATACAATAACCAAAATCCATTTAGCAATCATTCCTAAGAATTCAGCGGCATCAACGTCTAAGTCTGCCTTTTTAAAAGCAGTTGACCAACCTGTTCTATCAGATATTTTGTTAAATCTCATTTTTCGCAAAACTTCTTCTAAAAGTTTTCCCATGCCACTAGAAAGTAGCCAACCAACAATAAATACAACCAAGGAGCCAACAAGTCTAGGAAGGAATACTAAAAATCCTACCCAAAGATCAAACAAGGCACTATAGGTTGTTAAATACCAATCTGAAGGAAATTGTCCTACCATATGAATAATATATTTTAAAATTATTTTTCGACCTTTTAAAAATTTCTAATTAATTATTATATCACAAATCAAGGTCTTTACTGTGAATAACTAAAAGCACGGCTAGGCCGTGCTCAAACTACCACTTGTCAGTTATTTCCCTTGAGGAATAACTAATGCGGAAACAAGGTAGAAAAATAATCCAGGAAAAAATCCTGTGAAAATAATCCAGAATAACCAAAATAGCCTTAAAATTGTTGGATCAACTTTAAAATACTCTCCAAGCCCCCCAACAACCCCAAAAAATATTTTATTCTTTTTACTTCTGTATAGGTTTTTCATATTTTTATTCTAGCAAAATAAAAAAATAAACAAAAGAGTCTTACAATAAAAGACTTTTAATTATTAAAAAGTCTTTTTCTAACACGGGTAGCATGTTGCGATTGTATGCGGCAACAGCAGGGTGATAAAGAGGAACAAATTTTATATCTTTATTCTTAAATACCCTGCCGTGAACCTTACTAATTGGACCTGATTCCTCTGTGCCAAATTCTTTCATCAAAAAACTCATAGAGTAACGACCCAAAGAACAAACAATCTTGGGATTAATGATTTTAATCTGCCTTCTTAAGTAAGAAGAGCAAGAAATAATCTCATCTGTTTCAGGATCACGATTAGATGGCGGCCTACATTTTAAAAGATTGCAAATATATACATCTTTTCTGTCTAAACCAATAGAATCTAAAAGTCCGTCTAATATTTTTCCAGAAGCACCACAAAAAGGATATCCCGTCCTGTCTTCATTGGCTCCTGGTGCTTCGCCAATAAAAACAATCTTGGCTTGGTGATCCCCTTGTCCAATAACAGGCAAAATTCTACTGGTATATAGGGAGCACTTTTTACAAGAAATTACCTCATCCCTAATTTTTTTCATTTTCTCTGTTCTGCTCATAAATAAGTTATCTTTTTACGACTTACTCCTTTTTGTATTCAAAGTAAGAATAAACAAGTGTGTAAATGACAGTTGCAAGCACTGGGACTAGGATAAACCAAGTTCCACTCTCTGGAAAAAGGATACCAAGTAATACAATGGTTCCTGAAATTTTGAATAGTTTCCCTCCAATCTTATGCGTTTTATCCCACACTTTCTCACTGCTTAAAGTCCAGGGTGTTCTAATCCCAACAAACCAATTTCTTTTAGAATTCTCTAATAAAACTCCAATATAATAGAAAAGCACTGCCATAGCAGGAACCATGGCCTGTCCCATATTAAATCTTACTCCCATGTTCCAAATAAGAGTTAAACAATGGATATAAAGCAGATACAATACTATTAATAATATAAATCCATCAAAATGTTTTCTAAATTTCTTAATATTGTTTTTCAATGGATCTATTTTGGGAATTAAGATAAAAGAAACCAATATTCCAACAGAAATAATGGGCATCAAAAACAATGCCCAAGACTTTGGCATGTAAGAATCTACCTCACTCCTTATATTCCAATGAGAAGCCATTTGATTAGGCATTTGAGGGTACAAGAAAACACCAACAACAAAAGATAAAGCAATAATACCTAAAATTAAAGCTCTAATTTTTTTCATATTTAAAAAATACTTAATTATTTAGATTCTTGACGAACTTTTTCATACATAGCAGCAGCAGCTGCAGAACTAACATTGAGAGATCCTATTCCTTTTTGCATGGGAATAGATATTTTCTTGTCACATCTATCTAATACTGTGTCTGACAAGCCTTGTTTCTCAGCCCCCAAGACAAAAGCCATTGGCCCAGTAAGATCTTGATCAAAATATGTTTTACCACTCATTTCTAAAGAAAAAACAGATATACCGTTTTTTTGTAACTTTTCAATTGCTTTAAAAATGCTCATTTTCACAATAGGAATCCTAACTATAGCTCCAGATGACAAATTAATAGTTTCTTCGTTTAAAAACCCGTCCTCACTCCCCTGAAAAATTAACCCATTAACTCCAGCAGCAAAAGCTGTCCGAGCAATATCTCCAAGATTATTCTCATACCCCACCCTATTTAAAAGCAAGAAAAAAGGATTTTTATTGTTTGTATAAAGGTTTTCCAAAAGATCATCAATATCCCATGTATTATTGGGAATCAAAAAACCAAATATGGCTTCTCTGCTATCTCCCCCTTTTCGCTTAGCCATTTTTTCAGAAGACAACATTTCAATGGGCACCCCCTTTTCCTTTGCAGTTGATATAATTTCTTTAATTAAATCGTTTTGTTTTAGATTTTTAGCTAAAATAATTTTCTGAAAATTAATATCTGCTTTTAAAAGCTCTAAAATAGCATTCTTATTCCTTATTCTTATTGATCTCATTAACTAATCCTACCAAATAATCTTAAATAAAAAAATGATAAAAATACTATCATTTTAATTTGTGGACCTGGTCGGATTTAGTTGGAACCGTTTTGTAGGGGAAATTAAGGAATTTCAGGCATTACACGCTCCTTAATCTTAATATCCAAATGAATAATCATTGTCTCTCCATTCTTGAATGGTCAACCATTCATCAGCAACAAGATTGTAAACCAAAATTTCTTCTGTAAAAACATTAATGCGGAATGTCCAAATCCTTGATGTATGTCCATTGGGATGAGAGGAACCGAAATAGAATTCATAAGTATTATTGTCAATTTGATTTTCTATCCTACTAAAAGCTTTAATTCCGTCAAAATCAGACTCAATTCTCTGGGTTTCTTGTATAATCTCTGGTAAATCCCAGAGCATCTTGTTAGCTCTCCATTCTGGATCTGACCCAAACCAAGTAAAAGTTGAAATAATAGAATCAACTTCTTCTAACCATCTGGCTGAACCGCTATATACCACTGGAGGGTTGGTTACAAAAAGACTATTACCTTCGTCAAAAAAATACCTCCAGTAGTCCATGGTGCGATTTTCATAACCACCATCTGGCTCAACCCCTCGTCTCGCTTCTCTTTGAATTCCATTTATAATAACATATTCATCATAATATCTTTCTGCCATAGGATGAACTTCGCTTAAATTATCATTAAAATATGGACTATCTAAATAAATTTGAACTGCTGGACCGTACGCCTTCCAAAAATGGATAGACATAATACTTGCATTATGATCTAATGAATTCTTCAACAAAAAAGAGGTTTTAGCTTCGCCTTGCTCCCAACTATAAGTCCAATTTTTAGGAAAGCTAATGCTAAAACCAAGGTCAAAATCTTCATGCACCTCCCAATTATTATTGGTAATTTCTTTATCTTCATGAAAAAAAGAAAAAATACCCGCGCCAATCAATAGCGCAATTATTGAAAATAAAATAATTCTTTTCATCAATTTATTCTATCATAAAATAAATTAAAAAATGACAAAAACTATTATCATTGGTGGACCTTATAGGATTTAGTTGGAACCGGTTTATACAAGAATTAGATAATTTTCAGACACTAAGCAAATAATCTGCTAATTTCAAACGACGTTTGTTTCCTTTTCCATCCACGTCTCTCC
>CAZAZO010000066.1:0-5319 GCA_964489675.1 Candidatus Woesearchaeota archaeon
AAAACCCCCTGAACTTCCCCATAAGAAAACCCATTACCTCCGCACCCCAAATCAACGACACTGCCCATCCCAGACAACCCCCCAAAAACCTTCCCATAAAACTCATTATAGTCCCTCCCCTTACTCGATATATGACTTTCCAAAACCTCACTACCCGCCCCCTTCAAAACCTTATTTGTCAAAAACACCCCAAAAAACTTACGAAGTTCCGCCCTAGTAGCCTTAATATCTAAATCATTCTTTTCCAAAAATCTCCAAACCAAACTGTTAGGCAGCCCAGACAAAACCTTCTTTTCTTTAACAGCAGATATTAATGCCTCATCCATAATGCCATAAATCAAAACTCTTTTAAATAAGCTTTCATTGCACTAAATATAAGGAGGTCTAATATGCTATATCGAATAGGTTCACTACTTGCACTTATCGCATTCATCTGGGTAACATACGATGTTCTTGCAAACCAGAAAAAAATGTCTGGAGGTAAAAAAGCTCTTTGGATAATTCTAGCTTTCTTCTTCAGTATAATTACTGCGATAGTTTATTATCTTGTACAAAAAAGATAAGCCAATAAGCTTTTTTATTTTTATTTTTAAATATATTTTCAAAAAGACCCATATCTCAGGAAAAAGGTTTTTGCTATAAACACATTCATATCCCCTTAATAGAGAGGGGGAGAAAATGGGTGAATTGTATTTCAAAAACCCACAAAAACAAAACCAACCAACTAAAGGCTCACAAATTCTTTTATCACTTCCCTATTTCTAACCTCTGGATGAAACAAAACTCCATAAAACTCTTTTTCTTTATGCTTAACAGCCTCGGGAAACTTCAATGAATCGCTACTCCTTATAAAAACATTCCAATCCTTCTCATCAAAATCAACATAGCTTTTATGCAAATGCCATACTTCATATTCCCCCTCATCCGGATTCTCATCCATGCCTAAAAACTCACCAACAACACTTTCGCGATAATACCCAACTTCCTTCTTTTTATTTAACTTGCCCCCAAAAACCAATCCCAAAATATGCATCCCCGCACAAATACCAAGAACACTGCCTCCAAATTCATTTAACCAAACAAACCTTTCAATATCATCAATAAACCCATGATCCTGCAAACTAGTTCCACAAATAATTATCTTATCAAATTTATTGGCAACCTCTAAATCAACACCTAAATAATGATGAATTTCATAATTCATATTCAAGCCCTTAACAATTTCTTCCACCGGTCGCACAAACTCCATCTCATGCAACTTCTCTGAGCAGGTTGATATAATCAATAATTTCACTCTGATGCCTCCCTTGTAGAAAAAGCAATGCTTGAGTAATTACTATTCACACCTAAGAATCCGCAACCCCTTGGTAGCATTATTAAATAATTTAAATTCACATCATAAACGAGTGAAGCTCGACTATCTGGGTGGCTTGCGGGTGGGGAATTTAAATGAAAACTCATCCTAATTCCACCTCCCCCCGCCAAGAATTCCCCCGCCCCATCGTCTTTATCTTCTTAATTTTAAGCCCCTCAGAAAACAATGGACAATTCACTACTAGCGACTCAAATTCACCACCCTCCCCGCCGGATTAACTCCCAGCTTCTTATGAACCGCCCCCACTTCCTCCAAAAACCCCTTGTCAATTCGTCGCCCAATCATTTTTTCATCAAATGGATATGCAGCAACACCCACAATTCTAATATCAAACCCCTCATTAATCAAGTCATCAAGAAGTTCCCACTGATCTTTTTGCCAAAGAGGACTAAAGCATTCTATTCCCAATTCATCACAAATCTCCTGAATGCGACTCGCCTGATAAACGCTTTCTACTGCCCCAGTCACTATTCCCTCAATACCAGATTGGCAAACAGCTTCCTTAATTAAATCTTTTAAATCCATTAACTCTAATTCCTTCCGACCCTCAGTTTCTCGAAGTAAAAATGGCACACCACAAAGCCGAGCCTGCTCTTTTGTAAGCTCAATTGCTGGAGTATGAAACATAAAACTATCTTCATTTCGAGACCGCACACTCAAAAAACAACTAAGCTCATGTCCTGCTCGCTTAGCTATTAGCGCTGCATAAGTCGAATCCTTTCCCCCGCTAAAAAGTACACCCAACTTCATAAAATACAAAGAAAAAATTGCTTTAAAGAATTAATGGTTTAAGATGATGAAGAACCACCACTTGAACCGCCAGAAGAACCACTTCCCGATGAGCTAGGAGAATCCCCTTCTCCCAAATTATCCCAAAGACATTGATTATAATCATCGTTATCAAACAAGAATCTCAACCTACATCCAATCTTTGTAAAAAATGCTCTAATCCCTTTAGCCTCATTAACTATCCCTCGAAGATCCACACACTCCCCATAGCTACAAATATTGCTCGCACACTCATAATTATTCTGACACTTAGCCCACGCGGCCCCAAGCGAGTTATCCTTTTGCTGTCTAATTTCACCATCAATATCACAATAAGCCGGGAATTCTTCTATAAACTTAAATTCAATTTCTTGCTTATTTCTATCAGTATCGTAAATAAGATCTATTATTCTAATCTTATATTCCTCTCTATTGTCCCCATCCTTTTCTTCCAAAACAATATTTAAATCATTATATAGGTAAAAGTCGCCGCTATCTCCTTCAAAATATTCCCTACCGTTAACATAAATTCTTGCAAAATCAGTTATTGATTCATACTGCAATCCACTACTATTTAATCTAACTGTTATAAAATCTTCAGATGGGTCCACATCAAAATAAATACCAGCCTCCTCTTCTAGTTCTTCTCTAAAATAATCATCCATCATCAATCTAAATTCTTCATTTTCCTCAAAGTTAAGCCTAGTGCCATATGGGATACAGACATTTTCATTTGATCCTTCCCATCTAGGAATAAAACATCCAGCACAAATGCCAGGATTACATGAAATACTGGCCTCTCTCATTTCTTCTTTGTCTAAATTACTATTCCACCTAGTACAAATCTCCGACTGTCTTCCGTGTGGCGGACAAACTACAGGCTCTAGCCTACATCTCCAAGATCCAACATATTCTTCATCTTCTTCCGCATCAGAATCACACATATCTAAAAAGTATTTTACAAACTCTCTAGTGTTGCCAGATAAATAAAATCCACCAACATACTCCTTTTCATTATCAATCAACTTGCCCAATGTTTCTGCAATATCAATTTGCTGCTCCCTATGTCTTCTATTTTCTTGTGCCAAGCATTCTTCATAGGTATCACAATTATTACTACTATAATCCACCGAATAAAATCCAATTCTAAACATCTTATTGTCATTAATCCATATAACGTCTATCTCATTTCTTTCAGCCCAATCTTCTTCTAAGGCATCTTGTGCATCGTTAGCCAAATCCCATATGCTCCTACAAACATAAACAATCTGAGTATCCTCATCATTCATATAAACATTTTCCTGCTCACAAAGACCATTCTCCAAAGAACTAGCCAACATTTGCTCTGTCGAACGATGGGTGTTATCAGAGTCCAAAATTTCAAAGTTTACATATGCTCTGTCATATCCATTATCATCCCTTCGTTCTAAATTAGCATAATAATAATCCTCGCCCGGATAATCATTGAAATCACTATATTTCAATTTCCATACCCCATTATCAATTGTCAAGTTAGTAGGTGAAGCCATAAAATCTATTGCGGATTGGCAAGAATCAACAACTGTATTACTCTCTAAAATTTTAAAAAAATCATCAGAGCCATCAACTACAGAACCCCCATAAGTACTATTTAAGCCAATAATTTTAATTGTATAATTCCAAGAAGGGTCATTAAATTGCGCAGGATAAGTTTTTGAAATATTCCAAAGATAAGACTGATATTCTCCAGAAGAAAGATTATCCAGGCCCATCTCAATCCAAGACCCCTGATTTGTTCCACTAGACAAACTCAAAGAAATTCCATCAATATTTTGTTGTTTCCATTTAATTTCCACAAGGTCTCCCACACTATATATCTGACCCCCGTTGGGGCTTAAAACTTGAACACAAATCCCCTTGGAATGCCCCCAAGAATTGTCATAAGATCCCGAATGATACAGGGGTGCATGAGGAGAACCATAGGTATAATTTGCGCAAGAATTCCCTTCGTCCGAACCCTCAACACATGCCCCATTACTACATCCATTCGGACAATACCAGTCTGTAAGTGTAAAGCTATCCCCATCGCAATAATACTCCGTAACATATGAACTACTAAGACATGAGTCCTGATAAGCATAATTTACTCCACTAGCATTAACCCCACTAACGTTTCCCTTAGTATAATAATCCCATCCCCCATCACTATCCACGCAAGTTACATTAATGGTTGCATTACTGTAACCACCCAAAAGACCATCCTCCCCAAAAGAATACAATTCTCCTATCTCTCCACCACTTAATGCCCTATCATAAATTCTAACCTCATCAATCAAACCATCAAAGTACCTAGCAACCCCCGTTGTCCAGTCCGGTCTTCCCCCGATTAAAACGTTCCTACTATGAAAAATTGTTATCCCATGAACATCTGAAGCCACTAGACTTCCATCTATATACAATCTACTAATAGAACCATCATACGTTCCAACAACAAAATGCCAATCAGAATCTGGACTGTAATCCGAATATGTGCTATAATATCCAACCCCAGACATACCCCCCGTCATAATTTTATATATTATTCTTCCAGAAGCTGAATACGAAAGATCATATCCTGCAGCATGGCCAACTCCTTCATTTGAAATTATTGTTTGATCCTTCCCCTGATCATTAAACTTAACCCACGCAACAAGACTATGTTCATTCACCCTCACCTCATCAGACTCTATTTCAACATATCCAGTAGAACCATCAAGCAAAAGAGCATCCCCACTTTTTCCAGAAATAAAATCAACACTCCCCCTAGAAACACCATCATTACCATTTCCACTCTGGTCACCAACCCCTTCATTAAAATCATAATAAGCAATCAGTCCATCCGAAACAACAATCACATTCCCAGTAATACTCGCCCAAGTGTCTCCAAACCATCCAGCAGAGACAATGCCCACCGACAACAAACACACAAATAATAATAAACTAAATACTGCACCACTTCGCCTCTTCATGCAATTCTTAGATGCCACTTCTTTATAAATATTCCCATAATCTATCATATAGAATATTTATTGTGAAACACTTTGCTGTTACTCTATAAATATTTGTGCACTAAATTATATTCTTAGACACTGTGCAATCCACGGACATATGTCACCAGTAACCGAAAATTAGTTCCGCAGTGATTTCTCTTGAGTTAA
>CAZAZO010000067.1:0-5234 GCA_964489675.1 Candidatus Woesearchaeota archaeon
TTACTGAGACGAACCCTTTTTCCTATTTGCTGAAAACTTTGTCTGGCGTCTAAATCTAATTGATAGAGAATTTTTTTATCTTTTTTGTCCAACTTATGAATCATAACTTATTATTTGATTAACTACTATTTAAATATTCCTGCTTTGATAAAAAATATCATAATATATTTTATATATGTATTAATTGTTGTATCTGCATGGCAATGAAGATAGAATGTGGAAGGGAACTATGCTAATTCCTGTGCCCATTCCAATATTCATTCCGTGTGGAGATGAAAACGAGAAGAAAGATGGAGGGGAAATAAATTTTAGAAAACATCCCAAAGAGAAGCAAAAAAGGATGAATTATTCTCAGTCAGATAGAGAGAAAATATTTCAAGCAGAATTTGGATATGAACCAAATCTTTGGGATAAGTTTGTTATAAGTAAATTATATTACCCCCTTGCCATCGCGTTGTCTGCCGTCATGATACTTGGAACGCCGGGATATATTATTTATAGCAGCATAAAGATGCATAATCGGGCCTGTGAGAATATCTATGGAATAAAAATAAATTCATGGGAATCCTTGGAAATAATTTTACCCCGAGGAACATATATGTCTGACTTTCAAGAGAAACCTTATTTTGAAGATAGATATAGTGATGGACTTATAGATATAGTTACACACGATAAAAGAAACATCTACACACAACAACCGGATGGGGGCTTTGTAAGGAGGGAGGCCTTATGAAATATTAAATATGAGAGAGGAGGAAGTAAGAAGGTATGTTAGAATTGTGGAGCAGGAAAAGGAGAATATTAGATGGGAAGAGTCAATAAGTCGAAAGAGCACACAACAGAGAATGCTGGAAGATATAAATGGGACTGCGGTTTTTATAGGTATTTTAGGGGGCATTTATCTTTGCTTGAGCTTGGAGCTTGGCTCTTTCAACCCCGCAAAATGGAAGGAGAACTATGAGACAAGGAATCTAATAAATTATTATATAAGAAAAACATCAAATTAATTTTACTTGCCGAAGAAGTTTCTCATCGCTGGGTTCATGTCCATTGCGTATTGCTGTGCGATGTTTTGATATAACTGATAAAGGATCATGATCGCTAGAAGAATTGCAGTTCCACCAACTAATGCTCCGAACAGATCTGCTACGCTTGCTAAAAGCCCTACTGCTGCACCGCCCATTATTGTAAGGGGGCCGATGTATCTCTTCAAAATAGACTCTAAAACTCTTGGGTCTTTTCTAAATCCTGGAATACTCATTCCACTCTTCATAATTCTGTCAGCTTGCCCCTTAGCATCCTGTCCTGAAGTTATTACCCAGAAATAAGCGAATACGACTGAAAATAATACATAAAACAAAATATGAAGAGATGCTTGTACAACTTGTTGCCAGATAAGACTAGAGGTAATTGCTGCTTCAAAAATATTTGTTGAGTGAACCCAATATGCTAGTCCACTTACTGGCTGACCGTTGATAAATCCACCCATAAATGTTGGATGACCTAGCCAGCTTTCTAGAAGTGTTCCTAACAATTGAAAGTTTGCGATTAGGGCTGAAACTAGAATAACTGGGATTACACCTGCGTAAAAGAACTGAAGTGGCCACCTTATTCCGTATCCTCTGACTCTGTCATAAGATAATGGGATTTCTACTTTTAGGCTTTGTGCGAATACAACTAAAAAGAAAAGTGCTGCCGTAACTAAAATTGGAGCTAGTGCTAACATTGCGCCTACTCCATCAGCTGCGATTAGTGAAGCAAAGAATGCCCAAACATTTCCTACTGGAGACAATATTCCTTGCGCGTCAATGAATTGGAAAAGCTGTGTGAACAATCTCCAACCAATACCTGCTGCAATAAACAAGCTAACACCTGATCCGAATCCCCATTTTTGAACCACTTCGTCCATGAATAAAATTAGAAAACCACCGAGGCAAAGTTGAAAAATTACTATTGGAACCAAGTTTGGGCTTGCCGCTGGGATTCCACCCATTAAAACATAAACAAATGCTTCAAACACTACAAATATCATTGCAAGTAGTTTTTGTATTCCTTGGAAAAATTTCTTTCCTTCTGCGCTTGAAGTATCAATATTTAAAATTTGAGAACCCACTAGAAGCTGAAGAATAATTGAAGCCATAACAATTGGACCAATACCTAAGGACACGATGGAACCAAAAGTAGTTCCTAGTAAAATAGCTAAATATTCAAAACGACTTAGGGCTGACTCACTGATTCCATACATTGTAATATTAGAAAGGATAAAATAAGCTACTAGAATTATTAATGTCCACTTAAGTCCTGTCTTGAAATTGACTTTCTTTTCCGTTGGCGCCTTTACCTCGGGAAGGTTGTGTAAAAATTCTCTGAGTCCCATTGTGATATGAGATAATTTTGGTTTATAAATATAGTGGTGGTGAATGACGACGGGGAAGAGTTATCTTCTTGTTGGGATACTTCGCTCTTCTCTCCATTGCTGAACATGGTTTTGACAATATTGCTTGAATTGTTCACCAACTTTTTTATCTCCAACTAGGCCCAAGCCGACTCTTTTTGTCTCATGCCTATTTCCCGCATAATAGATAGTACACTCTTCTGCGTCTACTACTCTATCATCTAGTCCAAAGCAATCAATCATAAAATTAGTGAGAGCCTCGAATGTCCCATGATATTCACTCTCTGATTCTTTTTTTGTAAAATGGGTTATATAGCGTCGCAATTTGGCCTGCTCACCCCAGGTAAGCTTAATGCCGTATCTCTTAGAGATATACCTTGAAAAACAATGCATTGATTCTGTTGCGTCTAATATTTCTGGCGATTCCATTTTACTCCTGCGACTCCGCTAACCTCATAAACGGATCATCTACTTGACACAATTCTTGCCCCACATTGTAAATTCTTTCTCTAGCTTCTTGAGCTTCTTTTTCTTGTCCAGCATATCTTTCATGAAACCCGAATGCCATTGAACATGGAATTTGATTTTCTAGGTGTAACCTTATCTGATCCCCAATATCTCTTGTTAAATCTGGATTTCCTAACTGCTCTAAGAAGTCATAATAATTTTTTATAATTTGTCTCGCTAAAGTTTCGCATTTTTCTGGGTCTATTTTGTGATTCATATTATATCTCATCACCAGATCTTCCCGCATCAGAATTATTCTTTCTTTTCTTCAGCTGCTTCTTCTTTTGCTGGAGCAGCAACTTTCTTTGCTGGTAGAATTATTTTACCGCCAGCTTTTGCCATCTTTTCTATTGCTGCAGCTGAAGCTTTCTTTGCTGTTATTTCTGCCTTGAAACCTTCTCCTACTCCTAGAATTGTATGTTTTGATAGATCGATTTTGTCTCCATCTTTTTTGAAAATATTTTCCTTAATTGCGAAAAGATTCATCTTGTCTTCTTTTGTTCTTTTTGTTCCCCTAGAAGTTGCTCCTTGGCTTCCAAAATATTTGTGTTTTTTATCTGACTCTCGAGCTACTTGCTTTTTATGATCAGCTCTTTTACCCGTTCCAGCCATGCCCACTCCACCTTTGTTACCGTGACCCTTGTGCTTTTGCCTGAATCCCCAGCCAACAGTTCTAGCCCCCCTAATTCTAGAGTTCTTTTTTCGCTTGTGTGTTTTTATCATCTTATAACATCCTCTCTGCGAATTTAGCTATATCTGGATTGTTTCCTCTGATTCCTTGTGGGTATCTTGTCTTTGTCGATTTTTTGAATCCGCCTCTTGGTGGTTGCAGGCCAATTGCTGTTTTGTCTCCCATTTTTGCAGAGACTGCCTTTTCTAATTTTGCGTCTACTTTTCCATATGCTACTTCGTCCATGACGGATGCGACCATTCCCATCATTACTTTATCTTTTTCATCAACTAATCTTGCTGAATACTTTTTGTAAAGCTTTAATCTCTTTAATGTCTCTTCGTTTTTCTTTTGCATCTTACATCTTCCTGCGATTCTGATTACTAATACTGTCATTTTATAATTTTAGATCGTTTAATTTATTTAAAGCTTGCATACATGCTTTTGCTGTATTGAAAGTTGTTCTAACTCGTCCTTCGCAATTAGAATAAACATCTTTTATTCCTGCTATTTTTAGGATTTTCTTTAACTCGTTTCCAACAACTAACCCTGTTCCTTGTGGTGCGGGCATTAATTTTACTGTAACTGAAGAGCATTTTCCTTCTACTGATATTGGAATAGAATGTGTTTCGTCACATGAACAATCATAACTTGCACATCCTCTTGGTATCCTTATCATGTTCAACTTTGCTTTTCTTATTGCTTTTTCCTTTGATGGTAGGGTCTCTGAAGCTTTCCCAAATCCTAGGCCGATATGCCCCTGTCCGTCTCCAACTATCGCTAAAACACCGAATGTAAGAGAAGCTCCTTCTTTGTTTACTTTTTGAGTTTGTCTGAACGCTCTTCTTTTTCCACCACCGAACTTACCCTTGGACTGGCCGATGAATAAAACTTCTGTTTGTAGATTTGGTAATAGTAAGTCAACAATTTCTGGCTCCATAACCTTTCTTCCTTGATCAAATACTTCGTCGATGTTTTTTACTTTTCCTGCCCTAACCATTCTTCCAAGTTCAGTTTTTGGAACCCAGTTGTCTAGCTTTTCTTGTTTTTCTCGTGCGAACCTTTGCTCTCTTCTTTGCTGTGGTGTTAAATCTCGACCCTCTTCTATTTTAAACTGCTCTTCTGCTTGTTTTGATACTGCATCTTCTGCTCTTTTTTCTGCTTCGTCAACTTTCTCGTTCATTTTTTTTAACTGCTCTTCGTGAGACTCTTCTTTTGCCTCAGTTTTCTCTTCAGTTTTTTGTTCTGTCATTTCTTTTTCCATAACTTTTTCTGCAATTCCTTCGGCCTGAGCTTCCTTTTTTGCTTCACTTGTTTCTGCCATTTTATTTTAGTTTTGCCTCCACTTTACTTATCAAAGTCTTTACTTCGTCTTTTAAGTGTTCGCCTTTTACTCTTTCTTCACTCGGGAATACTTTTTCATTTGCTGATATATTCGCACCACCATCAACTAGGCCTTTTATCACTGAGAATATTCTATTTCCATGTATTGTTTTTGTCATACCAAGGTCAACAACATAATTCTTTTTGCTGTCAAGATTTTTCGCGAAAAGTAGTCCTGTTAAATATCCTGCTGGAACTGACTTTAGAGAACCTGCTTTTTTTGCATCCCATCCATTTTTGATTAAGTCTTTTGAAGTTAGAGTTTTTACGACCTTATCT
>CAZAZO010000068.1:0-2092 GCA_964489675.1 Candidatus Woesearchaeota archaeon
ATAGGTTCCTTATTTTAATAACTCCCCTAACAGCTACCTGTAAATTTTTATCACCAAACGAACCACCCAGCAAATCTTTTAAAAACATCTCTTGATTATTACGGTCAAGCAACCATCTATCCAAATCAAGAACACTTTCAGGCTCACTAAATATTTGCTCTTCTTTAACAATGCGATACAACCATTGTGAAATTTCATTAAAAACTGCTTTATGTTGACTTGGGCTTGCCATGGCGGCATCATTATTTATAGTAGCATAATACGTTTTAAATGAATTGCTAAGAGTTTTAAAGCTTTTATCAATATCTGCCACCTTAAGGTTGTTAGTAACCCCCGCCATAATTGGCTGGACATTGCGAATGGCTTCACCAATCTTCATCTTTTTTGTATGTTCGGCAAGAGAAATTGCATTAAGAATTTGGTTAGCCTCTTCATAAGCACCTGCATTTATATACTTTTGGGCTTCTTGAGCCAAGGTTTCGGCACTGAATGTCATTTTATTCCACTCCACCCTCCTAGACGGTTTTTCAAGATTTATCCCAATACTGCTCTCATCATCTTTGCTGTATTTTTTAGTATCAAGAGCATCTATGTACGAACCAAGTTGAATCCTTTCTTCCGCTTCTGTACTCAAAGCTTTCAGCTGTTGGATTATTCTATTATCTTCTGGGAGTTGCTCTGTCTGGACTTTAATGATTTGATTTAAATCGTCTATTAATAGCTTTCCATCTTCACTCACATACTTTCCAGCTTTTAAGCTTTCATCGACTTTTTTTAATTGCTCTCTTAAGTCTCCCATACTTTCAAAAGTAGTTTGTCTTAATAGTGATTTAACATAAATTGGCTGCATCACTAAGAGAGTTTTATCTATATATTCATCCATCATGTCGCCTTCTCCAAACTTTCCCTTGTATCTGCTTATCGCATCCATATTTTGCTTTATTGTTTTGGGTTGCATAGTGGCGCGAACATTTGATAAGCCTTTTACTATATTATTAACAATAGTTTTATTAGCTACTTCTTGGTTTCTTTTTTCGTTGGTAGTGTAACTATTATATACTTTCCAAAGAACAAACTTTGAAGTTTCCCCTTATTCTTTAATTTCTTCATTCTCGCCTTCCGTTACAGTATCTATTTTTGCAACTATGTCTTTAATATCTTCTATTGTGGAAAATTGAGTAATGCTACTTTTAAGATTGTCAATAATTCTTTGGGCATTAGCAAAATCAATTCTTCCTTGCTGGTCTATTTGCGACTGCAATATTCTTGCTTCAGTATCTTGTTGCTTTTTCCAAGAAATTGCTGCTTGCAACAAAGGAATCAAACTATTACCTCCCCTTTTTCCAGTAGCACTAGGTTCATATATAGCCATTGTTATTCATCTCCCTCTTGTGAAGCTATCCATGCATCATAAGCCGCTTCAATTGTCATGTCCCCACCAAATTCTGCATGCCACGATTGAAAGGCTGGGTCGAAAAACCGCCATGCATCCGCATTATACCCACCACGAGGGTCAGAATAGGACTCGTCATTCTGTGTTCCTGGATACCCTGCACCAGGAGGAATCCCACCTGTCGGATTAGATGCAGTAGGAGAAATATCAGCCTCTGCTTTAATAAGGTCAGCAAGCCTATCATACATTTTATCCTGCCAATCCTCCCTAAATCCGTGTATTTGTTCAGCATATCCAAGGTTCAAAGAAGACAACTTAGAACCAATTCCCTCTAATAATACATCACGCCCCAATTCATATTCACGCTGTTTCGCTCCTTGTCCTGCAAATCCAGTTGCTTGTCTTTGTTTTGTAAATTTTCCCAAATAACCACGCCCCTCTGAACGCATACCACGAATATTTAACTTTAACTTTTCACCTGCCAGTTGCTCTTTTAATGGGTCATAATCAGGGAACATCCCCTCATAATCACTTAAATTGTATTCATCCCCCCACAACTCTTCTAATGTAGTAGGCATATCAGAATAAAAACTGCTATAGTTGCTATCAACACCGCCACCACCACCGCCAGGAGGTGGGTAAGGAGAGCCACCACCACCGCCGCCACCGCCAGTTGCACCACTCGGTGAAAACTCGTCA
>CAZAZO010000068.1:2192-5191 GCA_964489675.1 Candidatus Woesearchaeota archaeon
AGAGCCACCACCACCGCCGCCACCGCCAGTTGCACCACTCGGTGAAAACTCGTCAATCCACTCAAAAGGAATATTCATTAACCTATTACCCCACTTGCTACTAATCTTTTATATGCATCACCTGTTGCATGAGTAAATGTTGGCTTAGTGTCTTTCCAAGTGGTTTTAAGCATATCAAATAAAGTTGGACTAATACCATACTCTTTTACCACACCTGGGACAGCTTTTGCAAATTCAGCACCCTTACTTATTTCTGGAGCCATTATATATGCAGTTAAGGCATCTCCAAGCGCGGCATATAACTGCCCCTCATCAAAGTCTTCCCACATATTTTCAATATCACGGTCTTTTGTTTCAACATAATCTTTTCTAAACAAATAATCTTTTTTTGAAATAGATGTTTTAGCCCCACGCTTACTTTTTGCTAAAAACTCACCTGCTTCACTACCACCGCGGCTACCAAATCCCGCTCCAATTGCAGTCCCAATTCCAGGCATCACAAGAGACCCTAGAAAAGCACCAAGAAGACTGCCAAGGGTTCTTCCCCTTCCAGCCTGCTTTTCTACATCTCTTGATGTTTCATCTATTTTAAAAAGGTCGTCACTTATACCTTTTTCAGCCTCTTTTAACCCCTTGACAAAGTTTATGTATGCCTGCCCTGATGTTGTTTTTTTCTCTTTACTCATATTATACCTCTATTGAATTTACTAATTTTTTCACTTTAATGCACTAACTAAATGCCCCGTAAAGTAACTATATGAATCTTGTGTCCCTGTATATGTTTGGATATTTGTACCAACTAAATTTCTTATTTCAACCCTTATTTCATCTTGCGCTGATAATTTTAATTCAGTATATAAATGAGTTCTCCAATACATATTTACAGGATAATTTGCAATTGCTTCTAAAACGCCAGTTGCCATACCCGTTGCATCTGTAACATTATACAGCCTTATATCTATTCGCTCATTAACATCAACTTCATCACTATCTGCACTATTAAATAATACTTGAGTATAAAAGGAGTATATGCCGTCAACTGGGGCTGTGAAATATTCACTTGTTAGGCTAAAATTGTTACCAATATCATACTCTTCGCTATCAAATGTTATAGTAGTATAGTCACCATTTGTTAGTGTTTGTCCACTTGTCATTATTGCTTTAAAAGCAGGAAAATTTGTATTGTATAGTTGCCCACCAACTGTTAAATCTCTTTCAATGGACATGTCCCTATCGACTTGTTGGTCCCCATCTTGAGAAAAATAACTCTTCCATAATTTATTTTTAAACTTAATATAATGTCCCAATAACTTGTTTTTTTCAAGATTGTAAGAAGTTTGTCCTTCTTTCATTCTCGAGCTAGATGGGATTACACTAGACGGATTTCGTTGTTCTCCTTTAATGTTTGATAGTCTTCTAACATTACGCATTAGGTTACCGCCTTTTTCAAAGTACGATATTCAATGGAAATATCATTTATTTCTATCCGACAATTTTCACTAGGCTTAAATTGTAATTGCAAGCTTTGGAGTTTAATGGGCGATGCCAATGTAAACGTAGCAACGTCCCAGTTATTAGAGCTTTCTAAATATCCAGCACCCCCAACATTCCCCGCTGGTTCTACATCAGCAATTTGCGTAAAACTGCTATTACCATCAACAGCATAACTTAATGGCTGGTTAAGTTCGGCTGTGGATTTGTAAGTAATGTAGATTTTATATATCTTCTTTTGTATAGCGGGAGAGCCAAAATCTATGTCTCTTGTTACAAGCCCAAAATTACTTATATTGCTAGTATCCTCATCATCCCACTTAAAAAACTCCACATCATTATCAGCATCATTGTCAGAGGCTATTAATAAATTCCCATTCCAGTCATATGTAAAGTTTGTATATGCTTTTTCATCTGTAAACGCGTTTTGTAAATAAACCCATGCGCCTGTTTTAAAGTCAAATAAATAAGCATCACCACTATCAGACTCATTCCCAGTACAGTCACGCATAACAATTAATTGCTTTTTATGTGGTTCATATCCAATAATTGTTTTATATGCCGACGTTATACCAACAAAATCAAACCAATCATTATCATCTATTTTGCCATCAATTAAATTCAATATTTTATTTTCATCCGCATAAAGATAACAGCCATTTTTATTTACCCACACAATACCATGTTCCGTTTTTGCAATAGCTGCTGGATGCCCAACGCCTTTATATTTATGTATATCTTCAGGAAACCAATTAGTATCAGCGGGAGATGAAATATTTATTATTTGTACAGAATTTTGTTTAAATGCCAACAACCTATCAGCATACTCTTCCAAAGCAACATACGACTCCGCATCTCCTCTTACAAAATCTATATAGTTTAATAGTGGAAAAGTATCAAATTTATTTATTTCAGAATAATATATTCTATCAGCAAATATTGAGGGAGATGCAGTATCTTCATTAAACCTTCTAACATTTGCTATAAAAGCTCTTCTGTTTGCAACAACAGATGCTTTCCACTGCTCTCCTGTTTCACCAAGAGATATAGAAGTTGTTCCTGGGGAATAACCATTTATAGTGGTATATGTATCAATATTCTTAGAAATAGATTCTATTGCGGCTGTTGATGTCGTTGTTTCCGACACATCACCCCATGGCTCAGGCTCACTGTCTAAAGTTGTCCTTGTGCCCCTACGCATATCAATATCACATAATAAAAACCAAGGGTCGTCTGTATCGTTTATTCTTGCATAAATACGCCCACCTGATATTCTGGGGTTGTATCCATCATTATCTCTTTGAGCCCTTACTACAATAGAAACGCTATCCCCCTCATCGGGAGTAAAAACATTATCAGCTGTTGGAACATACAATAGCGACTCCTGGTCTCCATCATAAATAAAACTGAAAGCCACCTGATATGTTTCAGTATCCCATGTGCTTTTACTATTTTCTGTATGAGTTACTGTTATATTAAAACCACTATTAGCGGTTGGATAATCAGAC
>CAZAZO010000069.1:0-5150 GCA_964489675.1 Candidatus Woesearchaeota archaeon
TGTCTTTGTCTCCTATTGCATTTGCTTTGTATTGAAGATAATTTCCTGTAACGTCTGTTGTATAAAGTGAAGCCGATCCGTTTACTCCTGCAAACATCATAGAAACGCCAAACGGCCTAGCTCCTCCGTAATGAGTGAATTGTTGTTTTACATCTGCTATATCTTTTACTAAAGCTTCTGTACTAACTGGGCCATCATATGTAACTCTGTGTTGTTGCGCGATAACCCTTGCTTTGTCAATTAATACTCTAGCGTCTGAACTGATTCCGGCTCCAACTGCAATGATGTGTTCATCTATTTCACTAACCTTATTTGCAGAATCCTCAATTACCAAAACATCTTTTTGTCTTCTGTCTGAAACAATAACAACTGAGCCGTCACATACTATTCCGATTGAAGCACTCCCCAATCTTATTGTCTTTTCTGCGTATTCTACTTGTAAAATATGGCCGTCTGGAGCAAACATAGTAGCTGCTCTATCATAACCCATTTGTTGATGCTTGATGTCTTCCATTTTGTATAATATGTGTTGTTTTAATTGGTTTTTAAGTTTATTTATTTTGTCTCTTGATCCGCGTTATATTATAAAACACGATTAATAGCACTAGTAATATTATATACTTTTATGACTGTTTTTATTAATGGAGGTGTCACGACGTAGCTTTATTTTTTCTGGGCTGTCTGCTGGAGCTATGGTTTTGGGCCATAAGATTCCTGATATCGCCGTTCCGCATCTTTGCTTAAATCTGTTTAGCGCCGCTTATTTTGAGGGAAAATCCGAAGGTGTGGCAAAAAAGATGTATGACATCAATAATAGACTAATTGTTTACGCTGACCAAAGACACTGGAGAAATTTGGGTGTTGCTGTTGATGATGAGCATGTTGGGGATTTGGTGAATCCAGAAGACTATGCTGTAACCAATATAGGGCTTGATCATCATGAGAGGGTTATTGATGTTGATCTTACAGATCTAGATACTCAAAAAAGTGTTGGAGATAAAACTGCTAGAATTCCTTCAAGAATGGAGCTTTTGAATTTTGCAATAGAAAAAGAAGATGAGGCCAAACATAAAACCAAAAGATTCAATCCTGAATATGACAAAAGACCCATGAGGGGACGAACATCATTTAACTACCAGGGCATTCGCTATAATATATACGATTTGATAGACTTTGTTGTTTGAAAATTATCTTCTAACTGGTGGGAATCCTGGCTTTGGAGGTAGGCCCTGTGGTCTCCTAGAAGGGGGAGTTGCCATCTGCCTATTATATCCTGGTGGGCCGTTTCTTGGTGGGATGCCCGGTCCTCTTGGTGGCATTCCGCCCTGTCCCTTTTGCCCAGCATTGCTATCTTTTTTCTTAAATAATTTATCTTTATATACCCAAACAAGTACTCCTAGGGCAATTAAAATTAATATGATTAATAACCATATCCACCAGTAGCTTCCCTCATTTTCCTCATCATAATCATCCCCTGAGCTACTTGAGCCAACATAATCACAACAAACTTCACCTGAGTCATCACAAGTAAGACTTACTGAATTTTCATCTGAATTACAAGAAGTACGACAAACGTTTCCAGCAGACTCACACGCACTTTGTTCAACGGGGTCTATACATTCACCTAGGCAACAAGAAAGTCCGTCAGAAGAAGAAGATGTACTGCCTGCACAAGTTTGACCAGAGCTACAAACACTACCATTTTGCTCACTACAAGAAAGTAATTCAATATCCTCAGTACAACATATGCTTGATCCGCTACAGAAAAAATTACTTAATTCGTCTCCAGAGCATTGTCCAGAAGGAACGCAAAAATAATCTTCATTTTCAACATCCTCACAACGAGTTTGAGATGACCCGCCAGAAGCCCTTCCCGCCCTTTGTTCGCTAGCCCATAAAACCATTGCTGTATCTCTAACTGAGCCTTGCCAGCACCCTTCGCTATCTTGAGTAAAATATAGCCAATCTAGTGCCTTTACAACATCCGCACTATTCGCTCCAAGTGCCAAAATTGCTAAAGCTGAATCATAAAATCTTCCGTAAGGGCTCCCCGAGATGTCCCAATATCCAGAACTTGTTCTTTCTTTAATCAAATCTGCTGAGTAAGTATCATATTTTGTTAATAAGTATAAAAATGCCTCTGGCAAATATTTTGAATTCCCCTCACTAGTCGCAAGTAAATACGGCAAATACTCTTCTATGTCTATTCCCGCTCTCAGTAACGCATATGCTGCCCATGCACTACTTTCAAAATCACAAGTGGATCCTTCTCCAAAGCATTTCGAGATGACTTCAAATCCGACTGACCCATATGCAGAAGCGCTTTGTGTGTTATCTAGTAGGTTTAATGTTGCAGATTGTCCTGAATATTTATAAGCTAATGCAACGATAAAGTCTTCTTCACACTCTACATTAATTTTCTTCTCAAGGCATGATGGGTCTAGACTTAAAAAATAATTATTATTAGCTCTTGTCAAGCAGCTTCCAGCCCCGGAGCTAAGAGTCTTGTCTTCGTTTATTTGTATGTTTTCATAGCTTTGATTGTCATAAATAATTTTACATGTGGTCGAATTTGCACTTGATGTATCAATTTGCACATACCATGTTAAATCTGTTGAGTTTTTTGCAGCAGACTCTAGCCAGCTTTCAATACTTTCTGTATCTTTTCCTGCATGATCTAATGCCAATAGCGCTAATGCCGTATCTTTTACATTACCCCAGGACTCACCTACCTTTGCGGCCTCTAATTTACTTACACAAGAATCAAAAACCGTGTTATCTGGCGTGGACAAAATAGATAGGGCCATATCTGGAGTTGGAAGACCAGAGCAGTCGCCCACCTTGGATTCCAAACAATCATATGCGTTGTCTACATCTGTAGAATTATATGTTGCCCCTAGAACTAAGCTAGAAGAAGCCAATAGCAACAACAAAACAATAAATACACCAGCCTTTTTCATAAGCAATAATAGAAAGTTGAGTTTATAAATATTCCTCTATGCTCTCCCCAAATGTTTAAATAAACTTAGGTCCTAAAATTAATATGTTTAAAAGAAAGAAAGGGGGGATGATTGATGTTCGGGAACTGGCCAAACAAGGCAAAATTACTCCCATTGGAACTAAAACATTAGAGGGTCAAAGCAACAACGAGGGCTTTGTTGAACTAGGAGGAACCCCTTCTGTTGCGACAGTCACTACTCCAGCTGCTACGACTACTACTAGTTCGACTGTAGGTACAAGTACTATGAATTTTTTCGATACTCCAACGCCTGCACCTTCTGCAAATGCCAATACTAATCTTATTGAGAGAATAACTGCCATAAGCAAAAAGGTCTCAAAGATTGAACAAAGACTAGAGGTTATAGAAAGAAAGCTAGGGGTTGGGGACTCTGCTCCGCCGGCAATGTGGTAAATAAAAACACTGAACCACAAATAGCATTCGTATTTCTTAGGTATTTCACAATCATATTGGCTGGACTGTTTAATCTTAAGTTATTCTATATGATTTTTGGTCCATTGACGACATATGGGGTATATTTTATATTGAATATATTTTCAAATCCTGTGCTCGTGGGGAATATAATTTCGCTAGGTGCTAAAAACTTTGAAATAATTAATGCATGTGTTATCGGAGCTGCATATTATCTATTATTTATTTTGTTTATGTCGTTTCAAAAAATTGATATAAAAAAAAGAATCTACTCCATTGCAACATCCTTTACTCTTCTTTATCTTGCAAATGTACTTAGAATAATATTTTTAATAGCTATATCAAACAATCTTTATTTTGAACAGATACATTGGGTGTTTTGGAATATAATTTCAACTCTATTTGTGGTAATTATTTTTGTTCTTATGGTTCATATATATAAAATTAAAGAAATTCCTTTTATGTCTGATATAAGACTGCTATGGCAAATGGCTAAGCCCGTTAAAAAAAAGAAGCGTTCCAGCCAGGGTCACAAGCGAGGCCAAAAACACTCCAAGACTAATCGCAACAAAACTCTTTCTTTTTGATAGGCCTAATATCCATGCCACAACTGTTGCTGTATAAGCACCTGTTCCCGTAAAGGGGATTGCTACAAATAATACTAATGCTACATATCCAAAGTTATGCATTTTTTTCTGTACTTTTTCTGCTGTCTTTTTTTTCTTTTCAACAAATTTTCCAAAGGTATTGTGATAAAGTCTCCAATCCATTAGATGATGATGTAAAAATTCTAAGAAAACGAATACTGCCAAAACCACAACGGAATTTAGTGCAACAACGATAAAATAATAAAACCAAAATAGGGGTGGCAATCCTTGAAAATAATTATATAGAATTGGGATGCTTAGTCTAGACTCTACCCCTGGCATAACTGCCCACAAAAAAGCCCACCAAATAACTGACTCCATATTAATCGTTTAACTGTCTAATTAGTTCAAGAATAAGCTTTTCGCTAGATTTAACTGCGTGTGAGCATTCCGAATACTCAATCACATAACATCCCTCCTTAGAATAAACTCTAGATGTGTTTCCTTCTCTTATTAGGATGACACTATTCTGCGAACTAACATTTCCACAATCCGCATGGGGTAGGCCTAATTCCTGAGCCCTTGTAGAATTTGCTATAGCACCAACGGTAGAAGTCCAGGGCAAGCCCGTTCCAAAAGCTTGAGATAGTTGAGGTATTACGACTGCCTTATCGGAGCAACCCGTTAAACTGCTATCAAATGTTATTATTACATTTTTTGCAATCCCATCTTCTGTAAAATTAATATCTGCAGGAACATTGTTGTCTCTGGGGTCGTTATATAACCACAAGTTCATGTTTGTGATTAGTTTACCCGAAGCTGTTTTAATAGGATATCTTCCGTGATAAAGCGTCAAATCTCCCCACCCCTCTCTTTCTCCCTCTATCCACCACTCTGCACCCTCAAAAATGAAATGCCTTTGTGAAACAACTCCATAATAAGTTCCCAAAAATGCAATAAAAATGATACCGATTACAATTAAAAACCACATGATCTGCTTAGACTCTGTTGTTCTAATTTTTTTTGACGGGAGCTCTCCTTCTCTTGCTTTTTCTTCTTTTTCTTCAGGCTTGAGCTTTCGAGTCTTTTTTTTCGCCTTCTTTTTTTTCGTCACCATTATTAGTTATATAGTA